>JAZNNZ010000072.1:0-26900 GCA_045580525.1 Acutalibacteraceae bacterium | reverse complement strand
CCCCAAAAATTATGAGATATGGTAGATTATAAGGAAATTTATTTAATAATAAGGAGAAGTTTATGGAAATAGTATATAGATTACTCTCGGCATTTTTGGTAGGTGGCTTTTTATGCTTGATTGGTCAGGTGTTAATTGACCGCACAAAGCTAACCCCCGCAAGAATTATGGTTGGGTTTGTTGTTAGCGGCGTTATTCTTACAGCGGTTGGAATATATGAGCCACTGGTTAAGTTTGCCGGTACAGGGGCAACTGTGCCAATTTCAGGCTTTGGGTATAGTATTGCAAAAGGAACCGAAAAGGCAATAGAAGAGCATGGTTTTATGGGCATTTTTACAGGTGGTCTTACAGCAACTGCCGCAGGTATTGCTTTGGTGTTATTTTTAGGGGTTATTGCTGCTATTATAACAAAACCTACCAAGCGTTCATTAAAATAATACAAACAGTAATAAAATATACTTAATGTATAAAATGTTTAAATATTGATAAATACTAAGTTAATTAAGAATAATAAATACCCACCGTATAATTAATATACGGTGGGTTAATTTTATTTACATATATTTATTATTTTCTTATTTTTCTTTGTAGCGTAATTAATGGTGTATTTTGTACCGCCGCTTTTACCGTTATAATATGTAATTAATCCTTCGGTGTTATCAACTAAATAGCGGTTGCGTTTAAAATAACAACCATTTACATATTCCTTTTCTAAATAAATCACTCTTTTAGAAGAGTCTATAAGATTTATATAACGATTACGCCAAACGGGAGTAAAATCTTGTCCCTGTCCGAAAAACGGAACAACCATTACCAAATTAATGCTTGGCATAGTTTCTTTTAATTTTAAAACAATTTCACCCGCAATAATATCAAAACCCATGGCGCCGCCGCAGTAAAATTCAGTATTTTCTTCTGCAACCGATTTTATCGCATTATAAAGCTCGTTATAAAATGCGTCATAGTCGGCGTCGTCGGGTGTTAAAGGAAAAGAAAATTTTTTCGGTCTATAACCTGTAAAAGCAACACTTTTCATCTAAAGCACCCTAATAAGATTACTGTCTTTATGCAAAAATACACTTAAGACCACGCCAATACCCATATAAAGACAAACTATTGAAGTACCGCCTGCAGAGAAGAAAGGCAATGTAACGCCAATAACCGGTAAAATTGAAAGACACATACCGAGATTTATAAAAATCTGCGCCAAAAACATTGCAAAAACACCTGCGCAAAGAAGTGTGCCTTCTTTATCTCTGGCACGTTTGCCGGTATATAAAATTCTGCCGCAAACCGCCGCAAGTAAACCAATAACCGCCAAGCAACCAATAAGACCAAGCTCTTCGCCAATAGAAACAAATATAAAGTCGTTATAGCTTTCAGGAACGTTACCTGCTTGTGTTAAGGGTCCGTTAAAAAGTCCCTGACCAAAAATGCCACCGTTTGCAAGAGCAACACGTCCA
The DNA here is from genome assembly GCA_045580525.1 of Acutalibacteraceae bacterium. Taxonomy (GTDB): domain Bacteria; phylum Bacillota; class Clostridia; order Oscillospirales; family Acutalibacteraceae; genus UMGS1279. Next base: position 25,437 of record JAZNNZ010000072.1, on the reverse strand, counting down.
CGCCATTGCTGATAACCAATACCTAATAAATCTGCCTCTAAATTAAATATAGATAAGATTCTTTGCTTTTGATATTCTTCAAACACAAAGAAATAAAGTATGGGAGCTGCAACCGCCGCAACGCCACCCATAATTGCAAAGTAACGCTTTTTAAGACCTGCTACTATGAGCATTATTAAAACAATAATACCAAAAACAATTGCGGTACCGTCATCCCCTTGAAAGTGCACGTAAAGCACAGGAAAAGCCGCGTGGGCAGCAACAGGAATTAAATAGGTAAAGCGGTTTAATTTATCACCAATTGCCCCTAAATGCAGAGAAAAGGTAATAATAAAGGCAATTTTCATAATTTCTGAAGGCTGAAAGGTCAAGCCGCCGGGTAGCATAAGCCAGGCTTTGGCATCGGTTCCTTGCGGGGCAAAACCAATAAAGAAGGTAAGGCCAACAAGACCAACCGAAACTATTGCAAAGGCTGGCCACCATTTTCTATAAATAGAATAATCAAAGCTTGAAATTACCATTGCAACAATAAGACCAAGGGTTAATCCTATAAGGTGTGTTACAAACTGACGGACGTTTCCTAAATAACGGGTTGATGATAAAACCGCCACCGAGCCAAACAGGGTGCAGATGGTACATAAGGTTATTAAAATTTTGTCGGTCTCACGGAAATAATCGGTAAAAGACCACCAAAGACGTTTTAACATTTTAAGCCTTCTTTAAATATCTTTTTTTATATTATATAATTTTTTTATCTTGGTTGCAAGTATTTGATTATTGTGATATAATATTTTCAATAAAAATCAATTTAAAGGCGTTCTATGAAAAACATTTATATTTGTGAAAATTTAAAAGAAACTAAAGATCTTGCAACCGCTATTGCAAAAAGAATCACAAGCGGTGGCGTATTTGCCTTTAAAGGCGGTATGGGCGTTGGTAAAACCACCTTTATTTCTTATATAATAGAAGCGCTGGGTTATAATGGTTATATTAGCAGCCCAACATTTAATATCGTTAACGTATATAACGTAAAATTTAATTGCTATCATTTTGATTTATATAGAATAACCAGCGATGAAGATTTGCTTTCAACAGGGTATTATGATTATTTAGAAGATGAAAAAGGCGTTTTATTTTTAGAGTGGAGTGAAAATTTAGAAGAGCTACCCAAAAATGCTGTAATAATAACCATTGAAAGTATAAGTGACACCGCAAGAAAATTCACTGTGGAGGTGCCATTTTGCGAATTTTAAGTTTAGAATGTTCGGCTAAGGCGGCTTCTGCGGCAGTTTTTGAAGATGGTAAACTTTTAGCGGAAGAATTTAACGCCGATGGCAAAACACATAGCGAAACCCTTTGTCCTGCGGCGGCAAACGTGCTAAAACAAGCAGGTCTTGGCTTTTCAAATGTTGATATTTATGCAATAACAAACGGACCGGGTTCTTTTACGGGGCTTAGAATTGGTCTTGCGGCGGTTAAAGGATTTGCCTTTTTAGATAAAAAATGCATTACCCTTTCAACCTTGGAGGTTTTAGCCGAAGCCTTTAGAGAAAATGAAGAAAAAACGGTTGTTTTATCTTTGATGGATGCCAGGGCCGGTCAGTTTTACACCGCGCTTTTTAAAGCAGGACGTGGTGAAGTTACAAGATTGACCGAAGATTCTGCACTAAAGGGAGAAGAAATAGCAGAAAATATTAAAAAATATAAAAATGTGGTGGCGGCGGGAGACGGAGCCGCGCTGTTTTGTGAAAAATTTGGCGGCGCAACAAACAGCGGCGTTTATCAAAACGCAACGCTTGTAGGCAGTCTTGCTTTTAAAAGACTTGATACCGCTACAATTGCCGAAAAAATTCAGGTAAACTATTTAAGAAAGCCACAAGCAGAGCGTGAACGCGAAGCAAAACTAAAAAATAAATAACAGACGAGTGTCTGAAATAAAAAAGAAGGTATAAATATGAAAGAAAACGTTTTTGTAATGGACCATCCGCTAATTCAGCACAAGCTTACTTTTTTAAGAGATAAGCGCACCGGCTCAAAGCAATTCAGAGAACTAGTTGGTGAAATTGCCAACCTTATGTGCTACGAAGCCACCCGCGATCTGCCCTTAAAAACAGTTATTACCGAAACACCTATGCAAAAGTGCGAAACCAAGGTTATTGCAGGTAGAAAATTAGCAATTGTTCCAATTTTACGCGCAGGTCTTGGCATGGTAGATGGTATGTTAAACTTAGTACCTTCTGCAAAGGTAGGTCATATTGGTATGTACCGCGACCCCGAAACACACGAACCCGTTGATTATTATTGCAAATTACCAAGCGACCTTTCTGAACGTGACGTTTTTGTTGTTGACCCAATGTTAGCAACCGGCGGTTCTGCTATTGACGCGGTTGAAAAAATTAAAAAATCAAACCCACGCTCAATTAAATTCTTATGCATTATTGCAGCGCCCGAAGGCATTGAAGCTTTTACAAAGGCTCATCCGGACGTTATGGTTTATTGCGCAGGTCTTGATGAAAAATTAAATGACCACGCATACATTCTTCCCGGCCTGGGCGACGCAGGTGACAGAATTTTCGGTACAAAATAAAACCTTTAAAACCAATAAACCCACCGTATAATAATTATACGGTGGGTATTTTTATTATAATAAGTTTTAATGTTTTTGTGAATTCTTTTCACAAGCGGATAAAGGAAAATATTTGTAAAATTTTTAGATTATTTTATAAAGTTTTCACCTGTCGAAAACTGTCAATAAAAAAGTTTATACAAATTGTATTATGTTAATAAATGTGGATAACTCGGTGGAAAAGTGTAAAAAACCGCATAAATAAAGTCTTTTTTTACCTATTTTAAACCGAGTTTTTAACTTTTTTAAAAAAATCTTCTTACAATTTGTATTTTTTTAAAAAATAATTTAACAAAAAAATATGTTAAAAATTTTCTACTTTTTTGATATAAAATCTATTGCGTCGTAGGGGGCATTTTTAAGTAGTTTTTCGTCTTCTTTATTTTCGGCATTGCGATAGTCAAAAAGGCGGGTAAAGCCATTAATATTTTGCTTTAATTCGTTTGCTTTTAAAAGTGTTTTTTGATTAACATCTTTTACAAACTCGTTGCGATAGCTTTTCATGTTTTTTTTGCTAACGCCCTTTATAAGCATTATAGCGTGGTGTGGACATATATATTCTGCTGTACTAAAAAGTTTTCTGAATTCAGAGTCTTTTTCGTAGGTTATACGAATGGTCTCAAGCATTAAAGATAAACCCCAATTAATTTTGTTGCAAATGAAACAATCAGAAAGCAGTTCTTCTAATTTTTTGGTATCATTTTTCTTTATAAGCTTTTCAACTGTATCAAAATGACTCTCTAAAATCAGGGCTAATTGCAATTTTCCACGATGCTCCAAAAGCTTATCGTAATGATGGTTACAAAATCCGCTTTTGTTGGTTTCAATTCTAATATCAGGCTCCATCATAGCGGCGCCTAAAATATAATCGGTAATGCGGTCTTCTATAATTTTGGTCATTTTGCAAATGGGACAGCCATCAGGCTCTAAAAACACGTCCACAACCGGCAGTGTACAAATACTTTCTCTCATAAACACAGTCCTTTCTTAATTATTTTACAATACTTTTTATAAAAAGGCAAATTTACGGTTTAGTTTTTTAAAAAATATGTTAAAAGAAAATTATGAATTACGAAATTTTAAAACCACAACCATTTAATTTAAGAGAAACCTTAAACTGCGGTCAATGCTTCCGTTTTGAAGAAATGGCCGACGGTGTTTTTTGCGGTGTTGTAAAGAATAAGGTTGTAAAGGTGCAAGAAGCCGAAGAAAAAATAATTTTTTATAATACAACAAAAGAAGAATACGACCGGCTTTTGTGCGATTATTTTGATTTAAAACGCGACTATAATGCAATAAATAACTCTATTACCGGGAATGAGCTGTTAACAAAAATTATTGAGAGCGAAAAGGGGATTAGAATTTTAAAGCAGGACCCTTTTGAAGCCTTAATTTCTTTTATAATTTCTGCAAACAATAATATTCCCAGAATTAAGGGAATAGTTGAAAGACTTTGTGAAAATTTTGGTGAAAAAATTGACGGTGGTTATACCTTTCCTACCGCCGCTGTTTTAAGCACAAAAACACCCGAAGAATTAAGCGTTCTTCGGGCGGGATTTAGAGCAAAATATATTATAGATGCCGCAAAAAAGGTCCATTTTGGCGAAGTTGTATTAGAAGAAATTTATGATATGCCGCTAGATATTGCCCGTGAAAAACTAAAAACAATTTTAGGGGTTGGAGATAAGGTCGCGGACTGCACATTGCTTTTTGGTTTTCAAAAATTAGACGCCTTTCCTAAAGACGTTTGGATTAAACGCGCTATGGAAAAGTATTTTCCTTGCGGCTTACCAAAAAGTGCAACAAAATATATGGGCATTGTACAGCAATACATATTTAATTACGTAAGAAAAAACGGATAAACCTTTTACATAATTAACATAAGCACCAAAAGTTCTTTAAGTGCGGTATAATAATTGTTAAGGTTGTTTTCGTCTATGCCCTTTAATCCAATTTTAAAGCAGGGCACAGAAAACTCGTGGTTTACCCAATTATAAAAGCTGTGACCGTCCTTTTGAAAATTAATTTTTTTATAACAAACCGCATTTATAACTTCGGTCATTTTTTGTGTTCTTATATCATTAGCTTTGGAGTACACTTCTATACAGTCATTATTTTCTGAAAAAGAAACTATGTGTCTTGGTGGGTTTTTGCGTAAGGCTTCTGCAATGCAAAGACTTTCACTCTCTGAAAAGGGCGAATACCCGCCAAAATTATTTTTAAAGGGTGTGCCAACTGCAGATTTAAAAAAATTATTTTCCAAATACACACCGCGCAAATTATATTTAAAGGCGGTGTTGGGGCAATCTGCTTTTTGGTTTACGGTATCGCATAAATATGACGCCGCAGAAAAACCTTTAACAGCAATTTCGTGACCGTCGGGGTTAATAAGCGGTAAAAAAATAATACCTTTGCCGCCAATGGCTTTTCTTATGTTTACACCCGCAATTTCCGTTCCGTTATAAAGAGCATACGAAAGCTCTTCTAAAAATTTAAGTAACAATATATTTAAAAATATTTCGTTACCGCAAAAAGACGGTAAAAAATATATGTATTCTTTGGCAGAGCCAATCTGCAAAGCAAAAATTTCGCGGCCAAGGGTAGAGCGCGAAAGGGTTTTTAAGTTTAAAAACGGGTAGTTAAAAGCTAAAAGATTTATGTCTTTTTTGATATCAAAAAAGCTTTTTTGTTTTACTGTAATTTTACTGTCCATAAATTATAAACTCCTTTTTAAAAGCATAAGGGGTGCACTAATAAAAATATATGCAAAGGAAGTTAAAAATAAACCATGAATTTATCTGAAAAAATTATAAACAGCGAATATTTATATAACGGTAAAATTTTAAATTTGCGCAAAGACCGCGTGGAGCTTCCAAACGGTAAAGAGGCGTTTAGAGAAATTGTTGAACTATCGGGTGCATCTGCGGTGCTTCCAATAACAGAAAATGATGAAATTATTTTTGTAAGGCAATATCGTTGCCCCTTTTTTGAAATTCTTTTAGAAATTCCTGCGGGTAAAATTGATGAGGGGGAAACACCGGAAGAATGCGCCATAAGAGAACTAAAAGAAGAAACCGGCGCTACCGCTAAAGAAATTAAATTGCTTTGCTGCAGCTACCCTTCTCCCGGTTGCTTAAAAGAAAAACTTTATTTATACGTTGCAACAGGACTAGAATTTTCAGTTCAACATTTAGATGAAGATGAGTTTTTAGAAATTTTAAAAATTCCTTATAATAAGGCAATTGAAATGATAAAAAAGGGTGAAATTGTAGACGGTAAAACCATTAATTCAATTTTACTTTATAAAGAAATGAGAAAATAATATGAAAAGCTTTAGCTTAAGAATAAGTAAAGAAAACGAACTTGCGGTATTAAACTGCTTTTTACACGGTGGCAACAAAAAACGCCCCGCGGTTTTGGTCTGTCCCGGCGGGGCATATAAAAGTCTTGCCGATTATGAAGGCGACGTTGTAGCTAAAAAATATTATAAAGAAGGCTTTAATGCTTTTACTGTTAAATATTCTGTGGGAGATAAAGCTACCTTTCCCGCACCTTTAACCGATCTTTCGGTTGCTATGAAAATCGTAAGAGAAAATGCAGAGCTTTGGGGTGTTGATACTCAAAAAATAGCGGTACTTGGCTTTTCTGCAGGTGGACATTTGGCGCTTTCTTTAGGAACGCTATGGAATAACCCTGAAGTGCAAAAAGCGGCGGACTGCAAAGGGGAAGAAAATAAACCCAACGCCATAATTTCTTGTTATGGTGTTACGGGTGCGCGTTTTTGGTTATATCACAGAACAATTTTTGATACACTTACAAAGGGCAGAAGTGAGCAAGAAGGCAAAGACCTGCTTCATAACCCTAAAAACGCAGGACCGCATACACCGCCGATTTTTATGTGGCATACATTTAACGATACTGCGGTGCCGGTTGATGAAGCAATAGAATTGATGAGCGCCCTTTCTAAAAACGATATACCGTTTGAAAGCCACATTTACCCAAACGGTCGCCATGGATTAGGACTTGCTAAAAATGATAAAGATTTAAAAGAGTGGCACAAACTTTCGGTTAATTGGTTAAACCGCCTTTATTACGGTACCGAAGAAAAAACCGAACCAAGAGCAAAAACACAAATTTTTGATGAAATATAATTTAATATAAATATGAAATAGACCTTCGATTTTTCGAAGGTCTTTTATTGTGATTATTAAATTACAAATAGTATATATTATTTACTAAAAGTAAAACGGATCAACAATAGGTATGCATTGTCGGAGTGTCTTTATAATCGTTGTAGCAGTTTAAAAGCTTCTTTTCTGCTAGTTTATCATACAGATTAAAGCATCTGATATCATTGTCTTTTTTAACAAACTTATCGTCTTGAATAAAAAAGTTTTCATTATAAATTTTCTTTAACTCCCATTTAGCATATTCAACAACAGTTTGTTCTTTTGCGTTTTGATATAGCGTTATAAGACCGTCCACCTTGCTCATTGTCGGAAGATCAGAAATTGCATCAATATCAACCGTTTTTAAATCTCCTTTTAAATAAGCGTTAACGTTATAGCTTGAAATAAAGCTGTCAACGTTAAAGAAGGTCAGGGACAAAACTAAAACCGCGCCAACAACCAAAACAGTTTTCATGTATTTAAGGTACGAAACAAAAAATTTAAATATTGCAACAATAAAAAGTATTGCTAAAAACACCATAAAAACGCTTGTAAAAATACGTAGTCTTGTAAAGCCGAAGCGCCTTACATACATAAACATTTTTGCAATGGCGGTGGAATCAAGCAAAATTGAAAAGACAGCCAAAAAGGTTCCAAGTATTTTTAACATGGTGGGCATACCGTTTTTGGTCTTTTTGCACAACCCTGAAGTTATAGTTACAAGCAAAAGATTAATTGCGGCAACCGCGCACATTTCAAAAAAGCCACGTCTTGCATAGCCTGCCGCTGTAAATTCTATAGGTAAAACCCCCATAAAACCATCGAAAAAGTATGCTAATTGTGAAAGTAGATAAAAAACGTAAATTATTGATATTACACTTAAGAAGGAAATTAAAATTACGTTGTCTACACCCTTAAATGTGGATGCGTTTTCATCATCGGCTTTTTTGTTTTTAAGGGTAAAAAGCTGACCAAACAGAGCTAAAAGCAGAGCAAAAGATAAAATAACCACCGTAATAATTTCAAAAACTGTTTTACCGTTAATTTGGTTTAGCATTGCTTCAAAGGCTTGATCGGACGATACTAGTAGTGGCACAACAATAATCAAAACGGGAATAGCAAGACCTAGTCCTATAAGAACTTTGGTTAAATTTCTCTTTTTTTCTTCACCGTTGTCGCCTTCAGATTTAAAAATTGCAAAGGCGCCCTGCCCCATGCCGCCAAAGAATGAAACAAATGAATCCCAAATCATTTTAATTGAAGATTTTATTGTACCGTTTACACCTTTGCGGCGTTCACTTACTTCAAAAATCATAACGGTGTAAAGCACCAACGTTATTAAAAAACTTAAAAATATTGCAAGTGTATCGTTAGAAAAGGTGATTGCTACAGAAGATATAATTGCCATTACTGCGCTTAACACAGCATAGCCGCTAAAGCCTTTATCTCCTTTTAAATAAATGGCGGCAATAATTGTTAGTAGTATTAAAGAAAGGCTAACGCCTATACCAAAGCCTGCAAAAAGCAGACAGTCCACAAACAACGCTGCAACGCCAAAAAGCAAAAGAGCAAAAACCCCATCTCTTTTTGTGCCGGGTATATACATGGTTCTTGAAATCACGCCGGCGTTATATTCGTCAATACATTCTTTGCACATAACGCGACCGGCCTCAACTTCTTTTCCGCATCTCGTACAATAACTCATAATTACACCTCTTGTTTATATTCTAAAATATCGGCAGGCTGACATTCTAAAACGCGGCAGATGCTTTCCAACGTTGAAAAACGAATAGCCTTTGCTTTGCCGGTTTTTAAAATAGATAAATTTGCAGGGGTAATATCAATTTTTTCTGCAAATTCTTTTGATGACATTTTTCTTTTTGCAAGCATTACGTCTAAATTTACAATAATCATTTTTTACCCCCTATATTGTTAGTTCGTTTTCTTGCTTTATGGCGGTTGCCGCCTTAAAACAACCAACTACTATGCGAATAATTAAAAACAAGAATAAAAATGCCACTGCAATAAATATAAAGGGCATATAAAATATTGTGCCAATGGCGGTAATTGCAGAAACTAAAAGTGAGCAATAAGAAACACCGCTTAATATGTTGGTATTTTTTCTTTCAAAAATTATGTTTTTATTCATATTTAGTAAAAGCTTTAAAAGTAATATAAGGGCAACACCTGCGGGTGCGGCACAACCGTAAAAGCACATTACTATTGCATTATTTACGGTTTCACTTAAATTTCTTATTTCACAATACCAGGTTGATATACTTGGTGCTAAAATTAATAACGCAACAAGAACCGCCATGAACAGTAAGTCTAAAACTATTGTGAATTTTACAGATTTGTTTTGCATAAAGCACTTACCTTTCTTTTAAAAAGTTAAGGGAATATTTTCCTTTCAAGTGTGATTATACCATAAAATTATCGTTTGTCAATAATTTTTTATCGTTTTAACAAAATTGTAATCATTTTTACAGGGATGTAATTTGGTTTTACAATGTAGGGCGGGGGCTTGACTTTCGCAGTAAAAATTAGATTGAATCTATTTTTAAAACTTATTTTCCGTCAAAACCTATGATTTTGACATTTCTATTAAGTTAAAAGAAATTTATTTCAATAAAAAAAGACCGGACTTTTGTCTGGTCTTTTTAATATCTATAATTTTTGTTTTTTATAAGAAGTAGATTGTAACGTTTCTTCTGCCGAAAATTTTACAGTCTGCGCTTGAAGCAAAGTTTAAGTCCACGTTTGTAGGACGGGATTTAATAAATCCGCCTGTATCTGCGGCAATTGCATAACCGTAGGTAAATTTTCCGTCTGTAGAAACAATATACATTTTTGTACCGTAAGGAATGATGTCCGGATTTACTGCAACAATACCGGGACGTTGTCTTACGCCTGTTGCGGTGCCACCGTGACCTTCGTGGTATGCTGTTGCTTGAACAACCTTGCTGTATTTTGCATTTACAGGAACACCGTTTTCATCTAACTGAATGGGTGTAGCTGCTTTTAAAACTGAAATGCAGCTTACGTCTAAAGAGGTTTTAACGCCTTTTTTAGGTCCGTCAACGTGAGAAGCAATGATGCTTTCAATTTTTTGAGCTGTAGGACGAAGTGCGGCTTTAGATTTTGTACCAATTAATTTTAAACCGTTTTTAGCTTCTTTAACAACAACTGTTTCGGCAACGGTTCTTTCAACCTCTTTACCGTTGATAAATTTAACCTTATAGGTAATTTTTTTGCTACCGGTTGAACCTTCTTTTGTAATTACGGTTGAACCTTCATAAAGTGTATCGGTCTTTTCGGTGTCGTAGGTGTAAGGAATTGTCTGGAATTCAGATTCTTCCTTATAAACAACCTCAGCAACGTCTAAAAAGGTGGTGTCATAAAGCATTTCATCAAGTGGTTTAGAACAACCAAGCTCACCGCTTAGAGTAACACCTGCTTTTTCTAAAGCTTCCCTAACGGTGCAAGGACCGGTCTTGATTTGAGTGCTTTTTTCATCCATATTAAAAAATACCATAAAATAATGTGTAATTATAAAGGTATTTCCTTCTCTTGTAACTGTGTCGTCTTCATTTAGCTTAACACCTGCATTACCAAGTATTTCGCCCTGGTCGGTGCTCATAGAATAAACGTGCAATGTGGTTTGGCCATCTTTAATAATATAGTTATTTACGCCAACCGCGCTAATAAATGAAGAAGTGCTGAGTATTATAATTGACATTATAATGCACACAACGCAAAGCATATACTTTTTCAAGCTTATATTGTTGCGACTAAATTCTGCTTTAATAAGACTCATATAACTCTCCTTTGTTTTTAAGCATATATATTATATAGCCCATAAAACTCCTTCTCAAGACAAAAATGTCGAATTTTTGTGGGCAAAATAACGAAATTTTAACCCCAAACACCCAAAAAACAATTGTTACAAAGTTGTAACAATTTGATTTCGGACTTAAATTTACCAAAAACTGTAAAACCATTTGTGTAAACTGCACACCAATTGTCGAAAATATTGGCAAAATAGACCCTTTTTGTACGAAAATATTGAAAAAACGGTGTTTTCACACTTTAGAATGTGAATTTTGCGTGATATTTTAGTACGCTAAAATTACCATTTACAAGCAATATTATATGGTAATTTTTAAATTTTTATTCAAAAAGGTTACATAATTTTAACTTTTTGGGACTAATTTAAATTAAACTTGACTTAAAGGAAGGGTTGTACTAAAATATATATGTATAAATATGTATTTATTTATGGAGGAGTATATATGTCTTTATTTACGGGCAAAACACTACTAATTTCTGGTGGTACAGGTTCTTTTGGTAATGCTGTGCTTAACCGCTTTTTAAAAACCGATATCGGCGAAATCAGAATTTTCTCTCGTGATGAAAAGAAGCAGGATGATATGCGCCATGAATTTCAAGCTAAATGGCCCGAGGTAGCCCATAAGGTTAAATTCTTTATTGGTGACGTTAGAGATTTAGCATCCATTAAAAACGCAATGAACGGTGTTGATTATATTTTTCACGCCGCAGCCTTAAAGCAGGTTCCTTCTTGCGAATTCTTCCCAATGGAAGCTGTTAAAACAAATGTTATTGGTACAGACAACCTACTTACCGCTGCTATTGATGCAGGGGTAAAAACAGTAATTTGTCTTTCTACAGATAAAGCCGCTTACCCGGTTAACGCAATGGGCACAAGTAAGGCTATGATGGAAAAGGTTATTGTTGCAAAGAGTCGTACGGTTGATCCTGAAAAAACCAAAATTTGTTGCACAAGATACGGTAACGTTATGTGCTCACGCGGTAGCGTTATTCCGCTATGGATTGACCAAATTAAAAACGGTCAACAAATTACCGTAACAGATCCCGATATGACCAGATTTATTATGTCGCTTGACGAAGCGGTAGACCTAGTTCTATTTGCATTTGAAAACGGTGTTTCGGGTGATATTTTAGTTCAAAAAGCACCTGCTTGTACCATTAAGGTTTTAGCACAAGCTGTATCTGAACTATTTGGTTCTAAAGAAGAAATTAAGGTTATTGGTATTCGTCACGGTGAAAAGAGATACGAAACACTTTTAACCAATGAAGAATGCACCGGCGCTATCGATATGGGCGAATTTTACAGAGTTCCTTCTGATAAGCGCGACCTTAACTATGATAAGTATTTTAATAAAGGAAACGTTGATCGCAACCCATTAACAGAGTTTAATTCTAACAACACAGAATTATTAACTGTTGAAGAAGTTAAAGAAAAACTACTTTCCTTACAGTACATCAGAGAAGAACTTGCAAAAATGCAAGAAAGCAAATAAGAATAAAAATTTAAAGCACCTAACAAAAGTTAGGTGCTTTTTTATTTTTTAAATTGTGTTGGCAAACATATTTTAAGAAATGTACAAATTTCTTTAACGGTTTTCCTTATTTATGATAGGGTGTGCCCTTAAGTATATTTACACCGCGGTAAATTTGCTCTAATAGCATTACGCGGAAAAGTCTGTGCGGAAAGGTCATTTTAGAAAAAGAAAGCTTAATATGGGCCCTTTGCTTAATTGTTTCACTTAATCCGTGGGAGCCGCCAATTATAAAGGTAATGGGTTCGCTTGTGTTTAAAATACCGGCAAATTCTTCGCTTGTTTTTTGTTTGCCTTCAATACACAAAGCCACAACAATGCCTTTTTCTAAGTGCTTTAAAATTTTTTCTTCTTCGGTTTTTAAAGCCTTTTCAATTTCTTTTTCATTGGGATTATCGTAAAGCTTTACCTGGGGTATTTCAATTATATTAATTTTATAATCAGAAGAAAGGCGCTTTTCATATTCTTTACAAGCAGAAACAAAAAAATCTTCCTTTAACTTGCCAACCGTTATAATATTAATCTTCTTCATTAAAAATACACCGTCCTTCCACCATCGGGCGGAGCAACATACAGCATATAATCCTGCTGTTCCTTTGCCCCAATATTCATAAGTGAGGCGGTTGCGGCGCTTTTTGCAAGTGTCGGCAGATTATTTTCTTTAGAAAGGTGCCCCAAAATAAACTTTTTGGCACCGTTTTGTAATAAAAGCGGTAATTCTGTTGCACAAGCATTATTGCTTAAGTGCCCCTTATCACTTAAAATTCTTTGTTTTAAGTGTGGTGGGTATGGGCCTTTTGTCAGCATATTAACGTCGTGGTTACTTTCAAAATAAACAATTTCACTTCCAATTAAGGCGTTACGAACCTTATCTGTTACAACACCTAAATCGGTACAAATGGCAACCGATTTATCTTTATAATGAAATTTAAAGCCGCCGCTACCTTTGCAGTCGTGGCTTGTGGGAATAAATTCTGCGCCAACAAAGCCAAGATCCTGCACTTTTGCAGAAAGGTCGTAAAGCTTTGTATCTTCCTTTATAATGTTATTATTGCATAAAAAATCAAGCGTGTCTTTACTTGCATAAATTGGTACTTTTAGTTTTTTGTTTAAAACGTTTAGCGCAGAAATATGGTCTGTGTGAGAGTGGGTTATAAATATGGCTTTAATGGTGTCGGTGTTAATTTTGCGGCAGGATAGCGCATCTAATATACGTTTGCAGTTTGTGCCGCAGTCTATTAGTATTGCGTCTTCTCCAAAGCTAATATAAACACTGTTACCGCTGCTTGAAGAAAAAAGCGGTATAAGCTTTGACATATATAACTCACTCCTTTACAAAAAATTAAATTAAAGTGGGCTAAAAACTAGCCCACTTTTTCTTATTATAGGTCGCAGTCTGTAACAACTGTTAAATCAGCGTGAAGCTGTAAAATGGATGCCGGAACCTGTGGGGTGATAGGTCCGAATAATGCTTTTTTAAGAATTTCTTCTTTATCTTTGCCCGAAACAATAAGTAAAATCTTTTTAGCTTGCATAATGCGTTTCATACCCATTGTAATAGCCTTTGTAGGAACTTCAGATTTATCATTAAAAAAACGTGAGTTTGCTTCAATGGTCATTTCGGTTAGTTCTACAACGTGGGTTTCATTGTCAAAAGCATCACTTGGTTCGTTAAAGCCGATGTGACCGTCGTGTCCAATGCCAAGAAGCTGCATATCAATGCCACCGTAGTTTTCAATTAATTCTTCATATTCTTTTGCAGCCTTATCGCCATCAATAACACCGTTAGGAACGTTTGTGTTTTCCATTTTAATGTTAATTTTAGAGAATAGGTTTTTGTTCATAAAGTAGCGGTAGCTTTGATCGTTAGTTACTTCAAGTCCGCAATATTCGTCCAGGTTGCAGGTTTTAACGTTAGAAAAGTCTAAAGTTCCCTCTTTGCACCATTCACCCAACTTACTATAAGCGCCAACGGGGGTTGAGCCAGTAGCTAAACCTAAAACGCAGTCAGGCTTTAAAATAACTTGAGCTGCTAAAATATCGGCCGCCTTTTTGGACATTTCTTCATAATTTTTTACTTTGATGATCTTCATAATTTTCGTCTCCTTTTTGGGTGTGAGATCCTTTTCGCCCATAATTTTTCAATATTTCAGCTTGTTTTAAGCTTATTGATTATTAAAATATTTTACAATACCGTTAACAATGGCATCTGCTTGTGCACCGTTAAAGTCGTCCCTTAAAATTGCTTCAAGGTCTTCAGCGTTAGACATAAAACCGGCTTCAATTAACACAACAGGCATATCGGAAATTCTGGCATAGCCAAACCAGTGCCAGTCAACCCTTGCCCAGGCAGACGAGCCATAGCCCGGTCTTATCTTTTCAATAGCGCTGCTTGCTTTTACAGAATCAAAAATATATTTTGCAGGTTCCTTTTGCCATGCGCTAAAGTGATAGGTTTTAAGTCCGTGTGCATTTGCGTTAGAAGCAGAGTTACGGTGAATTGACACCGTGAGGTGTGCGCTGGAATTTCTTATAATACTGGTTCTTGTAGCAGGGGCCAAATCGCTTTCGGTGCTTCTTGTCATGGTAACGTTAGCTCCAAGAGACTCTAAACGTTTTTTAACCGCGTTACAAAGTTCTAAGCAGGTTACGCTTTCTTTAATGGTTTTGCCTTTGTTATCGTAACCGTAGGCGCCGCCGTCAGTTCCACCGTGACCGGGGTCTAATAAAATGTTAACCCCCGCAAGATTATTGCCGCTTACCTTTTTAGGATTTAAAAAGCGAAGTACCAGGTTGCCGTCGGCATCAAAATAAGATTTATAACCGTAGAATTTGCCTTTTTGCTTTAAATGCAGCCGTAATATGTAGCCATTGCCGCTTTTTGCAAATTCGGCTTTAGAAAATAGCGGATTACCGCTAAGATTTACGCCACCTGAAACGGTAGTGGTGTATGGTAAGAAAACTTCAACATATGTAAAGGTGGTTGAACTAAAGGTATAATCTTGAGTTTTTGTGTTGGTGTAGCTTTGGGGATTTACGTCAATATTATGCGGGAACGGGAAGGCGCTGTCTAAAACAATGGTGGTATATTGACCATTGTTGTTGGTGCTTTTAACGCCAATTGAGTTACTTTCTGGGAGTGTGCCGGTAGAAATCTTTATACTACCCGATTTTGAATATACACGCTTATTATAGCCAAGCTTAATGTAATAGTTTTTAGAAGATGCATCGTAAATGTCGGTAGCGCTAACGTAGTCAATAGTGCCTTTGGGCAGATATGCGTTTGTAGGACGTGAATAGTCGTCGGTAGTGGTTCCGTCAAAGGTTTCAACGTAAGAAGCAATAACCTCTGCAATCTTTTTGTTACCCGGTTTTACACCCTCGTGTGTAATGGGTGAATAAATAGGTGTTTCGTCGGGCTTTTTGTTGATTTTGATGCTTCCGCTATAATCGGTATCGGTAACGCCACCGTGTGTAGCGGTAAATTTAATTTTGCCAAGGTCCTGTACCTTATCTTTAGCAGAAGGCATTGTAATACTGCCTTCAAAAACGGTAAATTCAGAGTCCTTTTCGGTGCTGTCACCGCTTTGGTCAACACCCTGCTTTAAGCTAACTGTCTGACCGTTAAAGGAAGCGGTAACGCTTGAACCAATACGGGCGGTTGCTTTAATAACCAAAACGCTGTCTCCGTTTAAAGAAATACCGTCTATGGGAGATACGCTTTTAAGCACGGTGTAATAATATGTAACGTAAATTTTTCTCGTGGTGTTTTTATGCGTAAAGGTAAAGGTGTTATCTCCCACCTTTAAGTCTTTTTGCATACTGAAAAAGCCGCTTTCGGTGCGTTCAACCGGTTTACCGTCTAAAAGCAGTTCAAACTCGGGGTCGGATGCGCCCGAAATTGCAATTGAACTATAGCTTGTTGTAAAATCTAACGCCGAAGGAGATGAGAATGTAAGGCCCTTTGGCTGATAGTTGGTTAAAGAACCCTGCATATATTTTAATGCGGTAGCGGCGGCGCCGGTGGTGTCTTCTGTTAAAGATTTGTAATTATCAAAAACCACCATACCGTTGCCAATATCGTTTATAACCATAAGCTGACGTGTCAGCTGGTCGGGGTTGGAATAATCGGTATTAATTTTAGAAGAATGCACCATAAAACCAAGTCTGGTTTTGGTGTTGTCCATATTGTTGCTTAAGGCGTTGGTCATTTCTTTAAAGGGATGACTTGCGCTGCTTGTTGCACCAAAGCCAAAGGTTAGTACAGAATCAAAAATATTTAAATTAATAATATCGGTAGCTAACAGCTTGTCCTTTTCAATTAAAATTGCATTTTCTGCATCATAATCGGCTTCGCAGAAAACACCCAAATAACCTTCCGGGCAGGTTGCTTTAAAGCTGTGAGCAAGTTGATTTAAATTAGAAACAAAAAGGTCTTTAATAAAACCGTCAAAGCCCTTATAATGTCCAATTTTAAGATAATCGTTATAAGAAATACCGTGATTATTTAAGGTAATGCCCTTTAGCATTACGCCAAAAACACCGTCGGTAGACTGTATGGTTGAAATAAAAGTAGTAAGGTCGTTAAGCTCTTCTGTATTAAAAATATTAAAATCTTTAATATCAATCACAACAAAAAGCCTTATTCCTAAGGTCTTTGCGCCATCTGCCATAATTTTAAGTCCGTCAGAAACGGGAGATGTGTTTGTTTTGCCGCCAATTGCGGTTAAATAACCGTTGTTGTAATTAAGATTAAAAAATACAGAATTAAAACCGTCTTTTTTAATTTTTCCGGTCAGTGTTTCTAAAGTAGAGTTAAGGTCACCGTCTAAAGAGTAGTCGGTTTCTGCCGAAATAATAACACCGTTAATGGCATTTTCGTCTTCTTTAATTTCAATACCCGCTTCATAAGAAATTTCTTTAAAGGTAGAATCTTGAAGGCTGTCGGCTTTAATGTCCTTATCGCCCGAAGCAAAGGCTGCAATAACACTTGCGGTAAGCTCTCCGCCAACGTCTGTAAAAATGGGTACAAAAACCACAGCCGCCGCAAGTAATACAATAAGTAGCGGCAGTAAAAAGCGTGGGTATCTTGGGCGCATACGCGTAATCTTGTTACCCTTTTTTGCTCTTTGCAAAATTTCCTGTTCGTTTTCGTTACGGAACCTTCCGTTCAAAATTACATCACCTTTTTAAGTTCATTCTTTGCGTTGTTGTGGAATGTTGTGTCTAGTATACCGGAGGGGGTTTCAAACAGATAATCGTAATCAAAAATGGCAAAGCCTTTATATTTTGAGCCGAGTATCGTTTGGGTATCTTTAACCTGACGTGAAATAATGGTGTAATCGCTTACCCATTCGTTGCTTCCACCGTCGGTTTTATACTCGTTATTGCTAACCTTATAATAAGCAAGACCAATTACCAATGTAACGTTATTATTGGTTGCAAGATTTTTCCATTGTGTGGTTATCTTTTTAAAATCGTGGGTGCTGTGCTTGTAACCCCAGTAAATCTGCGGAATACAATAGTCCATATACCCGCTGTTTTGTAGCCAAAGGGTGGTGTCAGCATAAAGCTCATTATAGTTGCGGTCAATATTACCGCCGGGACTAATGCCAAACTTTAATTTACTGTTAACACCCTTAACCGCGTTATAAATACCTTTTATAAGTGTGTTAATATTGCTTCTTCTAAAGTTTGCTAAGGTTTTTCCGCCACCTAAAGACGCATAAGCTTTGCTGTCAAAAGACGAATCAATATTAGTGGGGTAAAAATAGTCGTCAATATGTAGCGCATCAACGTCATACTTTTGTGCAATTTCTTTTGCACCGTTAATAATAAGGTTTCTAACGTCGGTGTATGCGGGGTTTAAATAACAATAGTTTCCGCTTTTAATAACGTAATCGCCATATTTTGTGTTGTACCATTGTTTTATTTGATATTTATTGTTAAGACCTGATACCACCGTTGGCGTAGCTAAACGCAGCGGGTTAAACCAAGCGTGGAAGGATAGGCCTTGATTGTGGGCTTCTTCAATTAAAATTTGTGTGGGGTCATACCCCGGACTTTTGCCCCCAACAATATTGGACCACGGAAAATATGCGCTATCGTAAATTGCATCTCCGTGAGAGCGCAAATGCACAATTACGGTGTTAAAACCAAAGTTTTTAACCCTTTGCATTATGTCTTTTGCATATGTTCTGAAGGTGGTGGCGTTTTTATATTTTATATCGTAATAAAAATTATAGTAAGAAAGCCAAATCGCCTTCATATTGCTGTAATAAACCGGGGTGTATGAATTATTGCCGCCGCTTGGGGTTACTGTGGTAACCGGCTTTGTTGTGGTAACGGGTTTGGTGGTAGTGGTTAAAGGCTTTGTGGTGCCGGTATTTATTGTGGCGGTTGTAGTACCGTTGGTTGCGGTGTTGCCGCCAATGCTACCGCTACTATCACTTAAAACATCCGAGCTTCCGCTTAAAATAACCGAACTATCACTAAAAGCAAAATCTCCACCGCTTAAAAGGGTATCATCACCGTAAGAAGAATTATCATCCCACAGCGCAGAAGAATAGTCGTTATGGTCCACAATATCATATTTTTGGGTGCAACCCGTAAAAATAAGGATTATGGCTAAAAATAAAGAAATAATTTTTGACAATTTTCCCATATTATAATTATATATAAAAATATTATTAAAATCAACCGCTTATAAAAATATTTTTATAGTTTGTACAAACCAATATTTAACAATACAAAAAAAGGAGCGAATAAAATGTTCGCTCCTTTTACTTTTATAGCATTTTCTTAAGGTCTTTTAAATTTGTTACGGTGTAATCGGGATTAATATCGGTATAATTTTTTAAATCTCTGACGTTCACCCAAAGGGTGTCTATACCAATGTTTTTGCCACCCAAAATATCGCTTGAAATACTGTCACCAAGCACCAGGCATTCTTCTTTTTTGGGGTTGCCGATTGCCTCTAAAACCTTTGTAAAATACTCAACACTGGGTTTTTGACATTCCAATTCTTCGCTAATAAATACTCCGTCAAACTTGTCCCAGATACCGCTTTGCTTTAGTCTTAAATGCTGTGTTTTTGCAACACCGTTTGTAATAATGTAAAGCTTGTATTTGCCCACAAGATAATCAATAAGCTCGCCTGCATCGGGTAGCATTGTATGTACCTGTCTTAACGCTTCAAAATACTGTGCGTTTATAACCATTGGCTCTAAATCGCTGTTAAGTGTATCTAAAAATTCGCCAAAGCGCAGGGGAAAAATCTGATCTCTCTCAATTTCACCCTTTTCAAAGGCTTTCCAGTATTTTTGATTTATTTTTGAATAGGTTTTTACCGTTTCGTCATCGTGCGGCAAACCATTGTTTTTAAGCACTGTTTTTAAAGCGGTGTCTTCTGCCGCCTTAAAATCTAACAGGGTGTCGTCGGCATCAAACAAAAGGTATTTGTATTTTTTTAAAAGGCCTTTTTCTATCATAAGGTTTTTGCAATTTCCTTTATAAATTCTTTTAGTTCTTCTTGGGTTTCTTTGTGCTTTAAGCCAACTTCAATGTTAGCCTTTAAAATACCAAATTTGTTACCCATATCGTAACGTGTGCCGGTAAAATCAACACCAACCATACCTTTGGTTTGCGCTAAGGTTTTCATAGCGTCGGTCAGCTGTAGCTCGTTGCCGGCTCCAAGTGGTGTTTCACGTAAAATATCAAAAATTTCAGGGGGTAGCACACAACGACCTAATATTGAATAAAGTGACATAATTTTGTCGGGTGTAGGCTTTTCAATCATATCGGTAATTTCATAAAGATTGTCTTCTAATGGGCCAACCTTCATGCTTGAATATTTTTGAATTTGTTCGGCTGTTACTTCTTTAATACCTGCAACGCCCTTACCGTATTTTTCATAAGCGCGGCAAAGCTGTGCAATACAGGGGTCTTCACCCAAAATAACGTCGTCGCCGTAAAGAACTGCAAATGGTTCACCCGAAACAAATTGTTCTGCCGACATAACAGCATGTCCTAAACCCTTTGTTTCTTTTTGACGAATAAAGAAAATGTTGGCAAGCTTTGCAACCTCTTCAAGTTGCTTTAAGGTTTCTTCGCGGCCCTGCTTTTGTTTTAAACCTGCTTCAAGTTCAAAAGCGTGGTCAAAATGATCTTCAATGGCGCCTTTGCCGCGGTTGGTAATAATTAAAATGTCGGTAATACCGGCGGCAACTGCTTCTTCAACAATATATTGAATAGCCGGTTTATCAACAATTGGTAACATTTCTTTCGGAATTGCTTTAGATGCAGGTAAAACTCTTGTGCCAAGACCTGCTGCGGGAATAACCGCCTTTTTAATTTTCATAACTACTCCTCCTAAAAGGTATATTAAACGGTACAACCGTTAAAAACTAATTTAATGGGTATTTATCGGGTAAAAAGCTGTTATATAGCAGATAAATTGCATCGCGGTCGTTAACGACACCGTCACCGTTAAAATCACAATCTTGGTTTAATGGGTAATTTTCAGAATCAAATGTGTAATTAAGCAGATAAACCACATCACGATCAGAAATACCTTCAGTACCATCTATATCCCCCGCAATTGGTAAACCGGTTGAATTATAATGAATGGTGGCGTTATTTAGTCCTTCGTTATTTGATAAAATTGTTATTTGCTCCCATTCTTGTTCGGTGCCTTCGTAATAAATGTCGGTAAGTTTAGAGTTACCGTCATAATCAACGTTAAAGTTATACGCTTTAATTAGTTGCAAACTTTTGGGTATAAATATTTTCTTAAGGTTGTATGAACCGCTAAAAGCTCTTTCTTCTAAAATTGATATATTTTTAGGAAGGCTTACAGACGTAAGGTTATTACACTCTGCAAATGCATAAGTACCAATGCTTGTAACGCTACCCGGTATTATTACACTTCTTATGCTGCCACAACCAAAAAATGCATAATTAGATATAGCGGTTACGTCATCAGGAATTACTAAATCTATAACAAACTCATTATTTAAATATAAATTTTCGGCATATATAAAAGGATTAGAATCATAATAATAAAAATCAATATTGCACCAAGCGGAAAGATCGTTTATATAAACGTTTTTAAGGTTATAATCAAACACGTTTCTGCCTATAGATTTTACGCTGCTTGGTATTGTTATGCTTTCAATGTTTTCACAACTAAATGCAAACTTTGGAATACTCGTTACACCTTCGGGTATTACAACGTCTTGAACAAGCTCATTATTAACGTATAATTTATTGGCATGATATAAAGGGTTAGAAGAAAAATCAAAACCATCAAAATCAATATTACACCAAGCAGCAATATCGCTTATATATACGTTGGTCAGGCTGGTGCAACCACGAAACGCATTTAAACCAATGCTTTTAACGCTGCTTGGTATTGTAATATTTACAAGACTGTTGCAATTATCAAACGCATAATCATCAATTGTTTCCACACCTTCTTGCAAGGTGGCTTTTATAAGGCTTGTGCAACCACTAAATGCAGAAGAACCAATGCTTTTTACGCTGCTTGGTATAGATAAGCTCGTTAATTTTGTGGCTTTTGGGCATAAAATTAAGGTTTCTTTAGATTTATCAATTAATACTCCATCAACGTCTGCATAAATAGGGTTATTGTCATCAACAAAAATATTTTGCAAGTTAGTGCAATCACTAAACGCATAAGAACCAATGCTTGTAACACTACCCGGTATTGTTATGCTTTCAATGTTTTTACAACTAAAAGCAAACTTTGGAATACTCGTTACACCTTCCGGTATTACAATATCTTTAACAAGCTCATTATTAACGTATAATTTATTGGCATAATATAAAGGATTAGAATCATAATCATCATCAAAATCAATATTACACCAAGCGGCAATATCACTTATATATACGTTGGTCAGGCTGTTGCAACCTATAAACGCATAAGAACCAATGCTTGTAACACTACCCGGTATTGTTAGGTTTATAAGGCTTGTGCAATCACTAAATGCAGAAGAACCAATGCTTGTTACACTGCTTGGTATTGTTATATTTACAAGGCTGTTGCAACCATCAAATGCATTATAACCAATACTTGTAACGCTGCTTGGTATTGTTATATTTACAAGACTGTTGCAATTATAAAACGCATGATTATCAATTGTTTCCACACCTTCTTGCAATGTGGCTTTTATAAGGCTTGTGCAACCAGAAAATGCATAAGAACCAATACTTGTAACGCTGCTTGGTGTTGTTATGCTTTCAATGTTTTCACAACTAAATGCATAACGGGGAATACTCGTTACCCCTTCGGGTATTACAATATCTTGAACAAGCTCATTATTAACGTATAATTTATTGGCATAATATAAAGGATAGGAACCATAACCATTAAAATCAATATTACACCAAGCGGAAAGATCGTTTATATAAACGTTTTTAAGGTTATAACTGAACGCGTTTCTGCCTATAGATTTTACACTACTTGGTATTGTTATGCTTTCAATGTTTTCACAACCAAATACATAATAAGGAATACTTGTTACCCCTTCGGGTATTACAATATCTTTAACAAGCTCATTATTAAGGTATAATTTATTGGCATAATATAAAGGATTAGAATCATAATCATCATCAAAATCAATATTACACCAAGCGGCAATATCACTTATATATACGTTGGTCAGGCTGTTGCAACCTCTAAACGCATAAGAACCAATGCTTGTAATGCTGCTTGGTATTGTTATATTTACAAGGCTTGTGCAACCACTAAACGCATAAGAACCAATGCTTGTAACACTACCCGGTATTGTTAGGTTTATAAGGCTTGTGCAACCACGAAATGCAGAAGAACCAATACTTGTAACGCCATCTTCAATTATAACACTTGTTATCGAAGTACCCCATGGTCCCGTAGGATAATAATAATTACCCATTTCACCATTACCGCTAATGGTTAGTACGCTGCCATCGAGTGTCCAGGTGCAGTCACCCGTAGTACCGCTGGTAACGGTAGATGTAGTTGCGGTTGCGCTTAAATTTGGCAGAGTAACATCAACCGTTTGGGTTTCAAAAGCGGTGTTGTTTTCGGTGTTTTTTGATGCTTGTAGGTTTTGGTTAACTAAGCCATCTGACGCAAAGGTTGAAACTGGCAAAGACACAACCAAAATAATTACTGATAAAACAATTGATAAAAGCTTTTTCATGGTGTTGCTCCTTTATAAAAGTGTAAATAAAATGCTGACAATCCAATTAACGCCAAAAAGTCCAAACAGACCTAAAAAGGGGTTGGCGCCGCCCTTTAATTTTATATAAAGTGCGGGTTCAATTTCTTCGTTTTCTCTTGCTTTTTTAACCGTTTCAAAAACATGAGTTTTATAAATCCAGTTACCGTAAAGGCCAAATATTATTCTGCAAACAAGCGAAATTATAAGGCCCAAAAAGGTGGCAATAAAAGAAAAGGTAAGCTTTTGCGGATCTTCAAAAACAACCGAAAAGGCATTAAAAATTTCTTGTCTTGTCATATTTTCACTAATGGTTAAATAAACCATAGGAAAATTCATAAGGGCTTCTGCGGCAACCATAAGCAAAAATGCCAAAACGCCGGTTTTGTGGCATCTTCTGTAAAAGAAAAAGCTTTGCGGAATTAAAAATGCCGCCCAGTTCCAGCTTGTCTTTTTTTGCCGGTTTATGCTAAAAAATTTTGGCAGGTAATACTGTGTATTAGCCACAACGGTGTTTTTCATTTCTTCTGCGGTAACACCGTCAATCCTATCATCTTTATTTATACCACCGTATGGGTCAAAATCGTTAACCGTAAAGTGAGCAAAGGGCGTACCGTTTGCACCAGCAAAGGGAGAGTGAAATTCTTCTTCAGTTTCAGAAAAATTAATTTTTTCGTTTTCGTTAAATTTTTCTGCTTTTTTGGGTTCTTCTTTTGTTTCTTCCTTTAATTCCGGCGGAGAGTACTGCATATCTGTTCCGTGATATTCTTCAAGCGGACATTTGCCAACAAAGTTGTAGCATTCACGGTGTGTGGGCACACCGCAAACGGGGCAAAAAACAATATCTTCGTCATCAAACATATACCCTTTGCAGACAGGACACTTTTGTCCTTCTACCGAAATACTCATTTATTTATGCTCCTTTTTTCTGCCGCAAACTCTGTTACTATGTTAAAATATTCTGCTCCGTAATTATGAAAATCGCCCTTCTCAACCATTTTAAGAAGTGTTTCATTGCTCACCCAACGAGCATCCTGAACTTCGCTTTTTTGTAAGGTGAGTTCGTGGGTTTTTACGTTTACCGTACAACCGTAAACGTCAACCAAAGAATTTCTCTTTTTTATTCTTTTAATTAAAGAAAGCTCTGCTTTGATGCCAAGCTCTTCAAACAGCTCACGTTTAGCGGCAGAGAGAGAATCTTCCCCCGCAATGGCAGAGCCGCCCGTAACCGCCCATTCACCCGGCATAATTTTTTTCTTAAAAGAGCGGCGCTGAATAAGCAGAGCACCGCTTTTTGATACCGGCCAAATATGAACAACCAAATGATATTCACCATTTTTAAGGCTGCTGCCCCCGCGCGTTACCTTACGCCCGGTAGGTGTTCCATCCGCCGTTAACACGTCCCATAATTCCAAATTTTTACCTGCTTTCAGTTTTTAAACAAATTTCGGTTTTAGATTTATAAATACTGTTTTCCGCTACAACTCCCCTAACCGAAGAAAGCGGATAAACGTTACTGTTTTTACCAATGATAGTGCCGGGATTCAACACACTGCCGCAACCAATTTCAACATTATCAGAAATTATTGCGCCAAACTTTTTAAGACCCGTTTCATAAACCTTTCCGTTGTGTTTTACGGTTACTAAGGTTTTATCGCTTTTAACGTTGCTTGTAATACTTGAGGCGCCCATATGCGATTTATAGCCTAAAACAGAATCTCCCACATAGTTATAGTGTGGAACCTGAACGTTATCAAAAAGAATAACGTTTTTAAGCTCTGTAGAATTGCCAACAACGCAGTTTTTACCAATAAGGGCGTTGCCGCGTATAAATGCACAATGTCTGATTTCGGTATTTTCGCCAATAATGCAGGGCCCTGCTATAAAAGCGCTTTTTGCAATAATTGCAGTTTTATGCGCAAAAACCATAGGCGCAATTTCACTATAATCATCATTAAGCGATAAAATGAGCTTTTGTATAAAGCCGCCTATTTTTGGTAGCACCTCAAAAACCTGTTCACATTCACAAAATAGAG
>JAZNNZ010000071.1:0-8319 GCA_045580525.1 Acutalibacteraceae bacterium | reverse complement strand
GAAAATTACGGTTGTATGGTCTTTACCAAAGCATTGACCAATTGCTTTATAGGTAAGCTCGGTAGTTTCACGGGCAATATACATTGCAACCTGTCTTGCAAAAACTACGGGCGCAGTTTTTCTTTTAGATAAAATATCGTTTTCAGGTATCTGATATTGACTTGATACCGCCTTAATAATTTCATCAATTTTTATAGGCTCTGGGCGGTGATCATTAATAATATCTTTAATATAGGTTTGAACAACCGAAAGACTTGGTGCTTTATTTTGCAAATCAACGTAGGCTTTAAGCTTATTAATAACCCCTTCAAGCTGACGGGTATTAACCTTAATGTGTTCTGCAATATAAAATACAAGATTTTCATCTAAATTAAAATTCAGCATTTTTGCTTTAGAATTTAAAATGCCAACCCTGGTTTCAAAATCGGGTGGGGTAACGTCTGCTAAAATACCGGCTTCTAAACGTGAACGAATTCTTTCGTCTAAAATTTTAATATCTTTAGGCGGACGGTCACTTGTTACAACAATTTGCTTGTCTGCCTGAATAAGTGTATTAAAGGTATTAAAAAATTCTTCCATTGTAGATTCTTTACCCGCAATAAAGTGAATGTCGTCCATAAGCAGTACGTCAACGTTTCTAAAACGGTTTCTAAAGCTTTCAATAGTACCGTCACGAAGCGCCGCAATAAGATTATTGGTAAAATCTTCACCGCGAATATACTCAATTTTTTTAAAAGGGTATAATTTTGTAATACGGTTTCTTATAGCTAACATTAGGTGGGTTTTACCAACACCGCTGTTACCGTAAATAACAAGTGGGTTATAAATAATATTTTGTTTTTCTGCAACCGCCATTGATGCGGCGTGTGCAAAACGGTTACAAGAGCCAACAATAAAGTTTTCAAAGGTAAAGTTATTTTTAAAATTACCTTCACTGTTAACAGGCGCTTCTAAAATGCTGGGTTCAACAAGCTCACCGTCAATATCGGCAAAAACTATTTTTATAGACATTGGAATACCCATAACCTGTAATAAACAGTCTTCTAAAATACCTTTATAATATGTTTCAATATTTTGTCTTTTATAATCAGAATCGGTAGAAATAATAAATTCATTCTGCTTTAACTCAACCGGCTTAAGGTCTTTAAGCCATACGTTAAAGCTAACTTCTGTCATATGCTTTTTACTTTCTTCTAAAACCGCAAACCAAATGTCGTTAAGTGAATTAATTTGCATCTTATTTTTCCTTTCGTTTTAAGGGTAATTTTTACCCCATATTAACACAAATAAATTATAGCATAAAACCTAGTAAAATACAAGAAAAAATCACGATTTTTTTAACATTTTCACAGCAAAAATGTTAATAATTTTAATAGTGTAAAATTTCTTAAATAAATATTAAATTTTAACCATATTTTTAACCAAAAAAACGGCCGTTTTTTAGCTAAAAAGACAATAATTTTTTGTGCCAATTTTATAGTAACATAAACTTTTTAAAAATTGTTTTACAATGAATAATATTTCAATACAAATTGTAAATAAATGTACGTATAAAGGGCTCACACCCTTACAACTTGACATTTTAATTTTTAAGTATTATTATAAAATAAATAATAAATATATTATAAGGAAGTTAGAGTATGAAAAAAATAATCAGTATACTTTTAGCAGTACTTATGGTGTTTTCATTAACCGCTTGTAGCGATTTTCCGGCTTCGGTTGATGATTTAAATGAAAGCCAGGTACCTGATGAATTAAAGGTTAGTCAAAAGCAAACACACGAAGCGGGAGAAGCAAAATTAAACTTATATTATGATATGAATTTAATTTTAGCCTGTAACTATCCCGGCTTTAATAGTGATCTTGATAAGCTTGTTATTGATGAAATTAATGGCATTCGCGGAGAGTTTATTGAGATTGTTAAAGAATTTAAGGCTAAAAAGTTCCGTAATCGTGGTACTTTATACGTAGATTATGAAACATTTAAAAAGGACAGTTTAATAAGCGTTGTTTTTTACGTTACAACAAAAAATATTGAAGATGAAAGCTTAAATAATACCGTAAGAACTATTGTTTATGATGTAAACACTGGTAAAGAAATTGAAGCTGACAGATATTTTAAAAACAGTTATCTTTCTTTTGTAAACGGTATTGCAAGTGAAGAACTAACCAAAAACGCAAAAAATCAGGGCGTTAATGATTACAGCTTTACAGCCTTAAAGGGTTTTGAAAAATATGCTGTTAAAGCAGATGGCGTTGAATTTTATTTTTCTAAATCAGATATTTTCAGCGGCAAAGATTACCACTCTTTTAAGGTAATGGATGAAACTATTGAAAAATACGTTCAGTACGGTAAAATTGATCCTAATAAGCCAATGGTAGCTCTTACTTTTGACGATGGCCCCGGCGCATACACTCCACAGGTACTTGATGCGCTTGAAAAATATAACGTTAGAGCAACCTTCTTTATGGTTGGTGAAAATTTAGCAGAAAGTAAAGCAGATACACTAAAGCGTATGATAAATTTAGGTTGTGAATTAGGTTCGCACACAACCGACCACACAAACCTACACAATGTTTCAACCGAAGTTGGTATTAAGAAAATTACCGACGTTATGGATGAAATTAAAGACCTTACAGGTGGTTATGAATGTGCGGTTTACCGTCCACCATACGGTAACTATACAAAAGAAATTGTAAATACTTTAGCTGCAGAAGGCAAATATGCAATTAACTGGTCTATTGATACACTAGACTGGAAAAACCGTGACGTAACCTGGGTTACACAACAGGCAACTTCCGGTATTACAGATGGCGATATTATTTTAATGCATGACATTCATAAAACAACTGTTGATTCTGTAGATGGAATTATTAAAGGCTTATTAAATCAGGGCTTCCAAATTGTAACGGTTAGCGAAATGATGGAAATTCGCGGTACCGCGGTTGCAGATAAACCTGTTTTAGCTTGTTGGAAATAATTAAATAATTAAAGACCGAGATTTCTCGGTCTTTTTTATTTATAAAGGTAGTTTTTTTAGTTTATGCGTTAATAAAAAAATGTAATAATTAAAAGCAGACCTATAATATTTATTAGGTCTGCTTTTAAAAAGAGTAAAACATTAAGTTATTTTTCATTAAAGGCCTTTTCTATAAAGGCTTTTAATTTTTCTGATTTAGGATTATCAAAAATTTCTGTAGGGGTTCCCATTTCTTCAATAATTCCGTCTGCCATAAAAATAATTTTATCGGCAACGTTTTTAGCAAAGTTCATTTCGTGTGTAACAATAATCATTGTGTTATCAGAGCCTTTAAGTTCTCTTATAACCTTTAGAACTTCACCCGTAAGCTCAGGATCAAGCGCACTTGTTGGCTCGTCAAAGCAAAGTATTTCAGGGTTTAATGCTAAAGCACGTGCAATTGCCACACGCTGTTGTTGACCACCCGAAAGCTGACAGGGGAAAAAGTCGGTTTTTTCTGTAAGACCTACCTTTTCAATAAGCTCTTTTGCTCTTGCTTCTATGTTTTCTTGGGTATCTTTTTTAAGTAAGGTAGGCGCAAGTGTAATATTTTTTAATACACTATACTGCGGGAAAAGATTAAAAGATTGAAAAACCAAACCAAAATGCAAACGATTTTCGCGCATTGTTTCTTCTTTTAAGGCACCTTCGCGTCCGTCAGAAAGAAGCTTACCGTTTACTATAATATCGCCGCTGTCATGGGTTTCTAAAAAGTTTAAACAACGAAGCAGCGTGGTTTTGCCGCTACCGGAAGAGCCAATAATAGCTAATACTTCGCCCTTTTCTAAAGAGAAGCTTATATCTTTTAAAACCTTTGTTTTACCAAAGCTTTTTTTAATGTTTTTTACTTCAAGTAATGCCAAAATAAGCCCCCCTATATTTTAAAGTATGATAGTTTCTTTTCTGCTTTATCAAATAAAACAGTTAAAACTGCGCTGAAAATTAAATAATAAACACCGGTAAAGAATAATGGCCATAATTCACCTGCAATACCCTGTGTACCCTTTAAAAAGGCTTGACCTGCCCAAATAACTTCTTGTAAAGCAATAATACGGGAAAGGGAAGTATCTTTAACAAGTGTAATAAT
The DNA here is from genome assembly GCA_045580525.1 of Acutalibacteraceae bacterium. Lineage (GTDB taxonomy): Bacteria > Bacillota > Clostridia > Oscillospirales > Acutalibacteraceae > UMGS1279. The sequence goes on along the minus strand of JAZNNZ010000071.1, from coordinate 4,212 downwards.
TTCGTTAGCCATTGGCGGTAAAATTCTTTTTACCATTTGAAGTAGTGTAATTTTAAAGAAAATCTGGGTTTTAGAAAGACCTAAAACCTGACCTGCCTCTTGCTGACCTATCGGCACACCTTCAATACCTGCGCGGTATATTTCAGAAAAGTAGCAGGCGTAGTTTAATATAAACGCAACACTTGCAGCTATAAAACGACCTTCTTCGCCGCTGCCCCACCAGTTATTGCCGAGTATAAGGCCCGGAAAATAATAAACAATAAGAAGTTGAATCATAAGTGGAGAGCCGCGAAACAGCCAAACTATAACCTTTACAAAGCCACTTAAGGGTTTAAACTTACTCATACTGCCAAACGCCATTATAAGACCTAAGGGCAGCGCACCAAGTAAGGTTACAACAAAAAGCTTAAGTGTTTGCAAAAAGCCTTCGTTTAAAGCTGCAAAAACTATTGGAAATTGTTCAATAAATGTCATAATAAATTCCTTTATGTATAAAAAAGTTTCCTTTAACGACCAAAACAGAGAACACTTTTTTAGTGCTCTCTGTAAAGGGACTATAAAATATTTTTACCTATTTAATAAGTGCTTCTTGAACACCGTATTTCTTTGCAACTTCTTCCATTTTGCCATTTGCTTTGCATTCATCAAAGAAAGCGTTTAATTCAGCAACCATGTCAGAATTTTTTCTAAAGCCAACGCCATATTCTTCGGAGTTTAGTTTAACTGTACCTTTTAGGTTTGCATAAGATGTGCCTTCGCCAATCATAGCGCCTGCCATTAGTGAGTCAATAATAGCGGCATCGCTTGTACCTGCTGCAACTTCAACTAAAGCTTTAGATTGAACGTCAACTTCAGTAATGTTTTCAAAACCGTTTGCTACTGCTTGGTCTTTACCTGCAGAACCTGCTTCAACAGCAAATTTTAGGTTTTTGCAATCTTCAGCTGTTTTGTAGTTATCAGCAACGTCTGCTTTAACAATTACCATTTGAGCATTGTTGCAATATGCGTTACTTACGTCCATAGCGGCCTTAACTTCATCAAAAATTGTCATACCGTTCCAAACAACGTCAATAGATTTGTTTGCAAGTTCAATTGCTTTGTTGTCCCAGTCAATTTCAATAAATTCAACTTCAACGCCTAGCTTTTCAGCAAATAGTTTTGCCATATCAGCATCAAAGCCAATCCATTCTTCACTACCTTCTTCTTGGTAGTCCATAGGTGCAAAGTCTGTAATACCAACAACCAGCTTACCTTTTTCTTTTACATAAGCTAAATCGCTGTCAGTCTTTTGTCCACAACCTGCAAAGCAGGTAACTGCAATAAGTGTTAATAGTATAAGTGCAATAATTTTTTTAATGTTTTTCATAATGTTTTACTCCTTTAATGTGTTATCGCTTTACTATACTAACACGCTAAAACGATTTTGTCAACCCTTTTTCTAAAATTTTTTTAATTTTTTTATATATTATACAAAATGCAATATAAAAATACTATATGTAAAACAATAAAGTAACTTGATTATATATTATAACTAAATTAATAATACATAAAAAGAAAAAAACGAGTGAAAAAATCACTCGTCTTTTTTTATATTCTTAAAAGTAAATCGCCATAGGTTGGGAATGGCCAGTAGTTTTTATCAACAATTTTATCAAGCTCATCTGCGTAGTAGCGTACCTTATTCATAAGCGGTAAAACGTTGCTTTTATAATATTCTGCGGCATTATCTTCTTTGTTTTCTGCGGTTGAAAGGCTGACAGAAAGCTCGTCACAAGCGGCCATCATGGCATCTAAATTAGCAGAAATCATTTCACTTAATTTTTTAGCAGATTTTAAACTACCTTTTGCATCGTTTAAAACATTTAAATATTTTACACAAGCGCCAAAAATATAACGACGTGCCATACTAATGGTGGTTGCGGCTTCAATATTTATAACCTTACAGTAGTTATCAAGCAAAATTTCGGTTCTGGCATCTAACTCTGCTTTTGTAAATATACCGTATTTTTCAAACAGTGCAACGTTTTTATCACTATTAAATAGCGGAACACAGTCTGCGGTGGTTTTAAGGTTAAGTAAACCGCGCTTTTCGGCCTTTTCAATCCATTTATCGTCGTAACCGTTACCGTTAAATAAAATGCGCTTATGGTTTTTAACCGTTTCTTTAATAATAAGGTTAACTTCTTTATTAAAATCGTCTGCATTTTCAAGTCTTGTAGCAAACTCATCAAGTGTTTCGGCAATAATTGTGTTTAAAACAATGTTTGGTTCTGCAATAGACTGACTGCTTCCAACCATTCTAAATTCAAACTTATTACCGGTAAATGCAAAAGGAGAAGTACGGTTGCGGTCGGTATTATCTAAGGTTATATGCGGCAGGGTATCAACACCAATATTAAGTTCTTTAAGGGCGGGACCGTTATATTCAATATCGTTATCAATAGCCTTTAAAATACCGTATAATTCATCCCCTAAAAATAAAGAGATTATAGCGGGTGGCGCTTCGTGACCGCCCAAACGGTGATCGTTACCGGCAGATGCTACAGAAATGCGCAGTAAGTCCTGATGCTTATCAACCGCCTTCATAACAGCGCAGATAAATAATAAAAACTGTGCATTTTCGCTTGGGCTTTTACCGGGTTCAAGCAGATTTAATCCGCTGTCGGTACTAAGCGACCAGTTGTTATGCTTACCGCTACCGTTAATAAATTCAAAGGGTTTTTCGTGAAGTAAGCATACCATATCTAACTTATCTGCAACCTTTTTCATGCATTCCATTGTCAGCTGATTATGGTCACAGGCGGTGTTAGTAAGGGTAAAAATAGGAGCAAGTTCATGCTGTGCGGGAGCCACTTCATTGTGCTCTGTTTTTGCTAATATGCCTAACTTCCAAAGCTCAATATTAAGCTCGTTCATAAATTCTTTAACACGCGGCTTTATATTGCCATAGTAATGGTCGGCAAGTTCCTGTGCTTTTGGTGGTTTTACGCCAAAAAGGGTTCTGCCGCAATACATAAGGTCAATACGCTTTTCAAAATATTTTTTATCTACCAAAAAATATTCCTGTTCTGCGCCAACGGTAGTGTCAACACGTTTTGTAGTAGTATCACCAAAAAGCTTTAAAATTCTTAAGGCTTCTTTGCAAATTAGGGCGTTTGAACGCATTAAAGGAGTTTTTTTATCTAATGTTGCACCCGAAAGTGAACAAAATACAGATGGTATATAAAGAGTCTTTTCTTTAATAAATGCATAAGAAGTTGGATCCCACGCGGTATAACCACGCGCTTCAAAGGTTGCGCGAAGCCCACCTGACGGAAATGACGAAGCATCGCTTTCACCTTTAATAAGTGCTTTTTCAGAAAAGTCCATAATAATATTACCGTCAGAAGAGGGTGTAATAAAACTGTCGTGCTTTTCTGCAGTAACACCGTTTAATGGCTGAAACCAATGTGTAAAATGGGTAGCGCCCTTATCGGTTGCCCAGTTTTTCATTCCAACCGCAACCTCTTTTGCGGTTTCGTTAGAAAGGGGCTTACCTTCTTTTGCGGTAGCCTTTAAATCGTTATAGGTTTTTTCGCTTAAATATTTTTTCATGGCATTATCGTTAAAAACCATACTGCCAAAAATTTCGGGAATGTTCATAAAAAACTCCTTAAAAATTAACCAATCTGTTATAAAAATATTGTGTTAAGTATTATATAAAAAACGGGCAAACTTGTCAATAGTTAAGTTAAAAACCCGAACTATTGCAGTTTTAACCCGTTTCAACTTAATAAAATAAAGTAAATTAATAAAAAACGTAAAAAAATCAGTTTATTGTTATCTTATGCCAAAGCGTGAATAATCAAAAAGATTATATGCAAATAAATAAATAAGCGGCATAAGTGAAGAAAAGGCAAAAACGCCCAAAACAATTACCGTTATTAATGCCTTTTGTTTTCTAAAACCTACTTTTTTAACCCTTTTGCGTTTTGGTTTTATGGTGTTAGCAATAAAATCTAAAAAGTCGCTGCCATCCTTTAAATTTGCAACATCTTTAGATATTGCAATGGGATGTTTTCTATTATTAGTATAGATAAAATATAGAGTTTCATACTCTTCAATTTTTATTATATTTTTATATTTAAAGGTTTCTTCTTTACTGTTTTGATTTATTATGAGTTTATCATCATAAAAATCAGCATTTAAAGAAAATAATTCGTTTTTATCTGT
>JAZNNZ010000070.1:0-2949 GCA_045580525.1 Acutalibacteraceae bacterium | reverse complement strand
AATGAAAATTTTACCTGTGATTTTATAATATTACCTATGCCTGCCTTTAGGGGCAATTATATAAATGCACCATATTGCAAAAATAAACTATCGAAAACAGATATAAAAAAATTCATCCATAAAGATACAAAAATATTTGGTGGTATGTTACCAACATCAGTATTTGGCAATGATTTATTTGTTTTTGATTACGCAAAAGATGATGAGCTTATTTATTTAAATGCGTCACTTACTGCAGAAGCCGCAATAGCAATTGCCATTAATAATTCTGAATTTTCATTTTTAAACGCCAATATTTTAATAACCGGCTTTGGTAGAATTGGCAAAATATTAGCAAATTATTTAAAAGGCTTTCCTTGTAATATAACGGTTGCCGCAAGAAAACCAAGTGATTACGGATTAATTAAATCTTTAGGGTTTAAGGCAATTACTTATGAAAATTTAAGTGAATGCATACAAGAATTTAATTTTGTTTTTAACACAGTTCCTTTTAAAATTTTTGATGAATATATATTAGAAAATTCAGATATAAACACCTTGTTTATAGATCTAGCATCTACGCCGGGCGGATTTGATATAAATAATGATAGAAAAATCATTTCGGCAATTGCTTTGCCCGGAAAATATTCTCCTGTAACAGCGGCAGAAGTTATATATAAAACAATAAGACCATTTTTAACAAAGGAGGAAAAAACTTGAAAGACTTAAAAATTGGCTTTTGTATGTGCGGATCCTTTTGCACATTTAAAGATGCTTTTGAAGAGTTAAAAAAATTAAAAGCAGAAAAAGCTGATATTTATCCTATTATTTCTAACGTTGTAAAAATAACCGATACACGTTTTGGCACAGCATACGAAAACATACGTTTTATTGAACAATGCTGTGGTAAAAGTGTAATATCGACCATAGATGCGGCCGAACCGATAGGCCCTAAAAAACTACTTGATTTATTGGTTGTATGCCCTTGTACCGGTAACACTCTGGCAAAAATTGCAAACGGAATTACAGATAGTCCTGTAACAATGGCTGTAAAAGCGCATTTAAGAAACGAACGACCGGTTGTGCTTAACATTGCCTCTAATGATGGGCTTGGCGCATCGGCACAAAATATAGCAAAATTACTTAACACTAAAAATATTTATTTTGTACCTTTTGGTCAAGATGATCCTGTGAATAAATCCAAGTCATTAATTAGTGATTTTACACAACTTATACCCACAATAAACAAAGCAATTTTAGGCGAACAAATTCAACCAATTATGCTAAAAAGATAAAAAGCGGTTAAAACACCGCTTTTTCTTTATTTTACTTAAAATTTTTATAAAAAAAGACTTGCATTTTTATTTTAATTGTGATAGAATTTATAAGCTATTTATGTAGCAAAAATACACACGCGAGTTGATTGTCGGGCCGGTTTATTAAGAAACCCGCCAAGATGAGACTACGCGGAGGAAAAAACCGGAGGAAAAAATTATGTCAGTAGTATCTATGAAACAGTTACTAGAAGCCGGCGTTCACTTTGGTCACCAAACCAGACGCTGGAACCCCAAAATGGCCGAGTATATCTTTACCGAAAGAAACGGTATTTATATTATCGACCTACAAAAAACCGTTAAGAAGTTAAACGAAGCTTACATGTTTGTACGCGACATTGCTTCTGAAGGCGGAGACATCCTATTTGTTGGTACTAAAAAACAAGCTCAGGATGCAGTTAAGGAAGAAGCAATCCGTTGCGAAATGCCTTACGTTAACGCTCGTTGGTTAGGCGGTATGCTAACTAACTTCAGAACAATCCGTCGTAGAATCGACAGATTAAACCAACTTCGTAAAATGGAAGAAGACGGTACATTTGAACTTCTACCTAAAAAAGAAGTTATCAAATTAAAATTAGAAATTGAAAAGCTTGAAAAATTCTTAGGCGGTATTCAAAACATGAACAAAATCCCAAGCGCAATGTTCATTGTTGACCCAAGAAAAGAAAGAATTGCTGTTCAAGAAGCAAAGAAACTTGGTATTCCGATTATCGCTATTGTTGATACAAACTGCGATCCCGATGAAATTGATGCAGTTATTCCCGGTAACGACGATGCTATTCGTGCTGTTAAGCTTATTGCAGGTGCTATGGCTTCTGCTGTTATTGAAGCAAGACAAGGCGAACAAGCTTCTCCTGAAGTTGCAGAAGAAGTTGAAGAAGTAGCTGAAGTTACAGAAGAAGCAACTGAAGAAGCTGCAGAATAATTTAAAATTTAATGCCCACCTTATTAGTGGGCATTTTTAAAAGAAAATAAAGGAGTAATAATTATGAATTTTACTGCTAAAGATGTACAAGCATTAAGAGAAAAAACCGGTTGCGGTATGATGGACTGCAAAAAAGCATTAGTTGAAACCGATGGCAATATGGACGCTGCCATTGACTTTTTAAGAGAAAAAGGCTTAGCACAACAAGCAAAGAAGGCTGACAGAATTGCAGCTGAAGGCTTAGTTTTAGCTACAGTTATTGACGGTGCAGGTGTTGTTGTTGAACTAAACGCTGAAACCGACTTTGTATCTAACTCTGATACATTTAAAGAATTAACTGCAAAAGTTGCAGCAGTTGTTGCAAAACAAAACCCCGCTGACGTTGATGCATTACTTGCATGTACAGAAGACGGTCAAACAGTTGAAGAAATGATTCGTGAAGTTTTCCTAGCTGTTCGTGAAAATATTAAAGTTCGTCGTTTTGAAAGATATGAAGGCGTACTTTCTACCTACGTTCACGCTGGCGGCAAAATTGGTGTTATGGTTAAGTTTGATACCGACGCTGCTGTTGCTGAAACAGATGCATTTAAAGAAATGGCTAAAGACGTTGCAATGCAAATTGCTGCTGTTAACCCACAATTCTTAGATGCAGCTTCTGTTCCTGCTGAAGTTATTGCTAAAGAAAAGGATATCCGCATTGCACAAATGAAG
>JAZNNZ010000069.1:0-2198 GCA_045580525.1 Acutalibacteraceae bacterium | reverse complement strand
GGTTACTTTGGTTTACATAATTTTTAAGTTTTACACAAAGTTAACATTATTAACATTTTAGTTTTAAACATACGGTTAATTACTTTTTTTCTTTAAACATTTTAACTTTTTATCAACAAAACGAATGTGGACGTGTTTTTTTAGTAGTAATGCGGGTTAAAGAGGTTTTTAACATTTTTAACACCACTACTAATACTACTAATAACTATAAATTAATTAAAAGCACTTTTAGTTTTAAAATTTATTTTTTGTGTGGAGGAAAAATAATCATGCAAATACAACTTGAAAGAGCAGAACTTCTTGATGCAGTATCTAATTTATCTCGTGCAGTATTAAACCGTGCGGCAATACCTGTGCTTGAAGGTATATTAATGTCTGCAGAAGACGGAAAATTAACAATGATGGCCTATAACTTAGAAATTGGTATGACAAAGGTTATTACAAATTTAAAGGTTATAAAACCGGGCGATATTGTTTTAAATGCAAAGCTATTTTTAGAAATTTTAAGAAAAATCAAGGGAGATTTTATTGAAATTTCAGTTAACGAAAGTATGCTTTGTCAAATTAAAGGCGGCAACGCAAGTTTTGATATTGCAGGTATGGCAAGTGAAGATTTTCCTGAAATGCCTTCTGTTGCAGAACATAAATTTATTAAAATGAACGGTGAAACTTTAAAAAGTATGGTTCAGGGAACCGGCTTTGCGGTTGCAAACAACGAAAATGCAAGACCTGTTTTAACCGGTATTAAATTTGAAATTACTAATAACGAAATTAAGCTTATTGCTATTGACGGAAGTCGTCTTGCAATTAGAAAGGCTCCTATAATTTCTGTTGAAGAGTGTGAATTTATTGTTTCCGGTAAGGCAATAGGTGAAGCAGTTAAAACAATTAATGAAAACACACTTGAAATTTCAATAAGAGTTGGTAAAAAGCATATTTCCTTTGAAGTTGACGGATACTTTATGATTTCTCGTCTTATTGAAGGCGATTATATTGATTATTCAAGAACAATTCCCGCAGGTTGTGAAGGTAGCTTTAAGGTAAAAACAAGAGATCTTATTGAAGCTATTGACAGAATTTCACTTATTATTAACGATCAGCTTAAAACTCCAATAAGAATGAATATTTTTGAAACTAAAATTTTATTTACTTCGGTTTCTGCGGTTGGTCGTGCAAGTGATACACTTGAAGTTATTTATTCAGGTCCTGCTTTTGAAATCGGCTTTAACTCAAGATATTTAACAGAAGCCTTAAGAGCAAGTGAAACCGATGAAGTTGTTATGAAATTTAACGGTGCAAACTCTGCTGCAGTAATAAGCCCTGTAGAAGGCGACGATTTCTTATACTTAATTATGCCTATGAGGTTATCATAAAAAATGACAGTTACTATTAAAGAAGAATTTATAAAACTTGATAGTCTTTTAAAGCTATCGGGTATTGCTTCTACAGGCGGCCACGCTAAAATTTTAATACTTAACGGTGACGTTTTAGTAAATGGCGAGGTTTGTACTGCAAGAGGTAAAAAAATCAGACCAAGTGATACTGTTTTAGTAGAAAATACCGAAATAAAGGTTGAAACTAAAAACTAATGATTATTAATAAAGTAGAATTTAAAAATTTCAGAAATCTAAAAGATTTGTATTTTGAGCCGCACAGTAGAATGAACGTTATTTACGGTGAAAACGGTCAGGGAAAAACAAATATTTTAGAAGGACTTTGGCTTTTTTCGGGGGCTAAGAGCTTTCGCGGTGCTAAAGATAAAGAAATGGTTAATTTTAAAAGTGATGCCGCACTGCTTAAACTTGAGTTTTATGAAAAAGGTACTGTAAAAGACGCTAAAATTACAATAAAAGAAAAGCGCAGCGCTGAAATTTTTGGTAAAAAGCTACGTACACCGTCGCTTTTAGCAGAAAATTTTCATGCGGTAGTGTTTTCACCGAGTGATTTAAGTTTAATTGACGGTGAGCCAAAATTAAGAAGAAAATTTTTAGATTTATCTATTGGTCAGATAGCCCCTTCTTATATTGAATATTTAAAAGAATATAACCGCTCAATTATGCAGCGTAATATTTTACTTAAAAAAATAAGAGATGGAGAGGCTCTTTCTGATTTATTACAGCCTTTTGAAAAAAAAGCGGCGGCAGTAGCAGAAAAAATTATAAAATTCCGTTACAGATACGTTGAATTATTAAAAGAAC
>JAZNNZ010000068.1:0-5103 GCA_045580525.1 Acutalibacteraceae bacterium | reverse complement strand
AATAAAATGTCTTTAAGCATTTTTTAGCATAAAATCGTTGAAATATTTTGCGTGTTATTATATAATATTATGTATGTTTATTCTGGAGGATTCTAATGAATTATAAAAATCTATCGCAAAAAGCAAAAGAAGAACTTTTTTTAAAAGTACAAGCCGAATACGACGCTTTAAAAAAGATGGGATTATCTTTAGACATGTCACGTGGTAAACCCAGCTTTTCACAGGTTGACGTTAGCAACGACTTTTTTGATTTAGTTAATGCTAAAAACGGTTTTTTAACAAAAGACGGTATTGACTGCCGCAACTACGGTATTGTTGACGGTATTGCTGAAGCAAAAAGTTTATTTGCTAAAATTTTGAAAGTGCCTGTAAGCAACGTTATTTGCGGCGGTAACTCTTCACTTAATATGATGTTTGACTGTATTTCACAAGCCTTTACACACGGTTTTGGTGGCAAGCCATGGGCAAAACAGGGTAAAATTAAGTTTTTATGCCCCGTTCCCGGTTATGACAGACATTTCGGCATTTGTGAACATTTTGGCATTGAAATGATTCCTATTAAAATGAACGCAGACGGTCCTGATATGGATTTGGTTGAAAAGCTTGTAAAAGACAAACACGTTAAAGGTATTTGGTCAATTCCTAAATATTCTAATCCTGAAGGTATGGTTTATTCTGACGAGGTTGTAAGACGTTTTGCCAACCTAAAACCAAAAGCTAAGGACTTTAGAATATTCTGGGACAATGCATATGCAGTACATAACATTGGCGGCGACAGGTCCCTACTTAGTCTTTTTGATGAATGTAAAAAAGCGGGAAATGAAAATCTTGCTTTACAATTTACATCAACTTCTAAAATCACCTTCCCCGGCGGCGGCGTTGCAGCACTTGCGGCGGGTGACGAAGATATTAAACGCATAAAGCAAAGAATGAACTATCAAACAATTGGTCCTGATAAGCTAAATCAGTTGCGCCATACAAAAATGTTCCCCAATATAACCGTATTGAAGGAACATATGAAAAAACATGCAGCAGCACTAAGACCAAAGTTTGAGATTGTATTAAAAAGCTTTGACAGTGAGCTTAAAGGTATTGCTACTTGGACAAAACCAAAGGGCGGTTACTTTATAAGCTTATACGTTGAAGAAGGTCTTGCAAAAAGAGTACACGCTCTTTGCAAAGACGCAGGACTTATTTTAACCGGAGCGGGAGCTACCTACCCTTACGGTAAGGATCCAAAAGACTCAAATTTAAGAATTGCGCCCAGTTTCCCGCCAGAAAAAGAGTTACAGCAAGCATGTAAGGTTTTATGTGCTGCTGTAAAACTTGCAACTTTGGAAAAATTATTAAATCAGTAATTTATATTTATTGACTTTAATAATAAAAAATAATATAATTGATATATTAAGTTTAAAATAACGGAGGTTATGTTGTGAAACACAAAAGGTCAAAACCTGTGGGCAAAGCAGTCTTTTTTGTGATTTTTGCTTTAATTATTGCCCTAACACTAACAACAGTCTTCGGCGTAAGTAACTACTATGCTGACGAAAAAATTACTTATATTAAAGGTGTATCGGATATCCGCTGGGGTATAGATATCAGGGGCGGTGTTGAAGCCATTTACGTGCCAGACATTGAGTCTGATAATATTTCTTCCGATGATATGGCATCTGCAAAACAGATTATTGAAACCCGTTTGGTTAACAATGGTATTAACGACTACGAGGTTTACGTAGACGAAGCGGCTCATCAAGTAATTGTACGCTTCCCTTGGCAATCTGATGAAGAAAACTTTGATCCTACAGCAGCTGTTCAAGAGCTAGGCGAAACTGCAATGCTTACCTTCTGCGAAGGCAGTGAAAGCAACGAGAAGGTTCTTTTAAACGGTACCGACGTTGATACTGCAACTGCAGGCTACACAACCGAAAACGGTTATATTGTTAGCTTAAAGCTTACAAATGAAGGCGCTAAAAAGTTTGCAGACGCTACAAACAGATTAAAGGGACAAGTTATTTCTATTTGGATGGATGACTATATGTTCTCTGCTCCTACAGTTAATGATGCTATTACCGATGGTAACGCTATGATTTCGGGTAACTTTACAGCAGAAGAAGCAGAAGACCTAGCAAGTAAAATTAACGCAGGTTCTCTTCCCTTCTCACTATCTGTTGATGATAGTAAACTTCAAATTATTAGCCCAACACTTGGTAATGAAGCACTTATGGTTATGACCTTTGCAGGTATTGCGGCATATCTATTAGTGGCTATTATAATTATATTAAAATATCGCTTACCAGGCGCAATTGCTTCTATTGCTCTTTTAGGACAAATTATTTGCACACTTGCAGTTGTAAGTGGTTTCTTCCCGGAAACCACCGGTATTACAATGACCATTCCCGGTATTGCCGGTATTATTCTTTCAATTGGTATGGGTATTGACGCAAACGTTATTGCTTCTGAAAGAATTAAAGAAGAATTTGAAAACGGTAAAACAGTTGACGGTGCAATTGAAGCCGGCTTTAAAAACAGCTTTAGTGCAGTTTTAGACGGTAATATGACGGTGCTTATCGTTGCATTAGTTTTAATGGGTGCTTTTGGTTCACCAGACAGTATGCTAACAAAAATCTTCTCTGTAATTATGCCTTTCGGTGCATCTGTAACAGGTATTATTTACTCCTTTGGTTACACACTTTTACTTGGCGTAATTTTCACAATGATTATGGGCGTTTTCTTCTCAAAGCTTATGATAAAGAGTATTTCAAGATTGAAGCTATTTAGAAACCCCTGGTTATACGGAGGTGCTAAAAATGCTGAAAAATAAGAATATTGATTTTATTAAAATTTCTAAAATTGTAATGATTGTATATGCAGCTATTTTAGCAGTAGGTATAATTCTATTTGCAATTTTCGGCGTTGGTATGGACATTAACTTCTCCGGTGGTACAAGATTTACCTACACCTATGAAGGTGACGTTAAGGTTGATGAAGCTACAAAAATTATTGAAGGTAAGCTTGAAGGCAAGAAAATTGAAGTTTCAACAAGTGAAGGACTAAACAGCGAAAGCAAAAGACTTGTTGTTACTTTAGCTTCCGAAGAAGCGGTTGACGCTAAGGTTCAAGCTGATATTTTAAAGAGTCTGCAAGAAAAGTTTAAAGATAACAACGTTAATCTTGGCGACTCAAACTCAGTTAACCCAACCGTTGCAGGTTCATTCTTTGCAAAGAGTTTATTTGCAGTTGCAATTGCGGCAGTGTTGGTTTTAATCTACGTTGGATTCAGATTCAAAAAAATCGGTGGTTTATCTGCAGGTGTTACTGCTTTAATTGCTTTAATACTTGATAGCTTAATTGCCTTTATTACCTGTGTAATCTTCCGTTTAGATATTGACACAAACTTTATGGCTGTTATTCTTACCATCTTAGGTTATTCACTAAACGATACAATCGTTATTTACGACCGTATCCGTGAAAACGACAGATTAATGCCAACAGCAACACTGAAAGAAAAGGTTAACACAAGTATCAACCAATCTATAGGTCGTTCAATTATGACTTCAGTTTCAACCTTCGTTGCTATTTTAACGGTTGTTGTTGTTTCTGAATTCTTTGGTCTGTCCACTCTTCGTTCCTTTGCTATTCCTATGGCAGTCGGCGTTGTTTCTGGTTGTATTTCAACAATCTTTGTTGCAGTACCATTATGGTTTAAGTGGAAATCAAGACCTCAAAAAGCAAAAGCCAAAAGATAAAATTATTAACGTTTATGCGGTTTGACGTTTGTCAGACCGCATTTTTTGTTGCAATTTTTATTATTTTGTTGTATAATGTATATAATATTTTTTGAGGAGGCAACACATTGCGGACGAAATATAAAAGACGCATAGGTGACAGATCTGACGGAAGAAAAATTCGTTCCTTACAGCCTATGAATGCGATTACCCCCTTTTTAATGAAGCGTCGTAATGGCGCACACAACCAAATTAAAGTTACGGTTGATATTGATAATATGGAAAAATACATACTAAAAAAACGTGCCGAAGGCTTAAAGGGCTTTGGCGCACTTCACGTTATTTTAGCTATGTACGTTCGTGCGGTTTCTAAAATGCCGGGACTTAACCGTTTTGTTAGCGGACAAAGAATATATGCAAGACACGATATTCAGGTTATGATGACGGTTAAAAAAGAAATGAAGCTTAATGCTGTCGAAACCTGCATTAAGTCTCATTTTGAACCAAGTGATGACGTTAACACCATTTATGAAAAGTTTTCTCAACTTATTGCGGACAATAAAAATGTTGAAGAAGAAAACTCTATGGACGGTGTTGCAAAGGTATTTAACTATATTCCGAGAATTATACTTCGTGGTATTGTTGGTTTAATTGAACTACTTGATTACTTTGGCCTATTGCCAAAATTCTTACTTGAAGTAAGCCCGTTTCATGGTTCAATGTTTATAACCAGCATGGGTTCTCTTGGTATTCCTGCAATTTTCCACCATCTTTATGATTTTGGTAACTGTCCGATTTTCTGCTGCTATGGAGCAAAATATTCGGCTTTTGTTACACAAAAGGATGGAACTGTTACAAAGAAAAAGTTTATGGACTTTACCTTTGTTTTAGATGAAAGAACCGTTGACGGACATTATTACGCTTCGGCATTAAAGCTTATGTTAAGCTATTTAAAGGATCCGGAAAAATTAGACAACGAAGAAATTGTTGTTGTAGAGGATATTGATTAAAAAAATGCCGCATACTAATTGCGGCATTAATTTTTTTAGAGGTTTTTATGAATTTTACTTCTCCAAATATAAACGATATTGAAGTTTATAAAAAGTTTTTTAGTTTAGATGATAATATGTCTTACGAAAACACTATTGCTACCCTATTTATTTGGGATGGTATGGTTAATTATAAAATTTATTATGAAGAAGACTTTTTAATATTAGGTTTTTATGACAACTGCTTTTATTTACCTTTTGGCAATTTTGAAAAAGGCATGAATGCGATATTAGCTTATATAAAAGAAAATGACATAATACCATATTTTATTGCCTCTGATTGCGAAAAATTAAACAAATTTAAAGCATTATATGAAGGCAAATTTACC
>JAZNNZ010000067.1:0-19607 GCA_045580525.1 Acutalibacteraceae bacterium | reverse complement strand
GTAAGACGCAAGAAGAAATCGGAAGCCGCAAGAAAACGCAAATTCCGCTAAAGAGAAAAAATTATGCAGGGCGTCGCCCTGCATTTTTTGTAGGTGTTAAAATGTTTAAGCCAAGCTTTCAGTTTAATAAAGTTACAGATATTTCTGTTTCCTTTTTAAAAGAAAACGGAATTAATACACTGTTGCTTGATGTAGATAACACCATTATTACATATAAGGGAGATAAACTGATTTCAGGCTTTAAGGCTTGGCGCGATGAACTGCTTTTAGGTGGTATTCAGCTTTTAATTTTATCTAACGGTAAAAGTGAAAGACTGCAAAAAACCGCAAAAAAGGCCGAGCTTAATTTTTTACCAATGGCCTGCAAACCTTTACCCTTTAAATACAATAAAGCCATAAAGCTTTTAAGCACACAAAAAAACTCCACCGCAATTGTGGGAGATCAAATTTTTACCGATATACTTGGTGGTAATATGGTGGGCATAAAATCAATTTTATTAAAGCCCATAAAATTAGAAACCACCACTTCTTTTAAAATAAGAAGATATTTTGAAAATAAACTATTAGCGTATTGGAAAAGGGGAAAATAGTATGGCATATTTTGGACCGGCAGGAAACAGCGAAAGCTTTTTTGCTAAAGGTTATAAATCAAGTCTTCAAGTACCCCGTTACGTAAGCGAAATGGGGCTTAACGCCTTTGAATATCAGTGTGGCAGGGGCGTTAATATTGGTATTGATAAGTGCGAACAGCTAAAAGAAAAGGCAGAAAAATATAATATAAAAATGTCGCTACATGCACCATATTATATTTCAATGTCTAGTATGGAAGAAGATAAGCGCTTAAATTCAATTAATTACATTTTGCAGTCCGCAAAGGCTGTTAAAGCCATGGGCGGCAACCGCATTGTTGTGCATACAGGCTCTGTAGGAAAATTTACAAGAGAAGAAGCCTTGATACTTTGTATAGATACCATGAAAAAGGCAATTATAGCTTTAAAGGAAAACGATTTGTACGACGTTCATATTTGTCCTGAAACTATGGGAAAAATTAATCAGTTAGGCACGTTAGAAGAAGTTTTAGAGCTTTGCAAAATTGACGAAAATTTAATTCCCTGCATAGATTTTGGCCATTTAAACGCAAGAACGTTAGGCGGTATGAACACCCGCGAAGCCTTTTTAGATGCCTTTAATAAAATGGAAAACGCCATTGGAAGCGACCGAATGAAAAAATTCCATTCTCATTTTTCAAAAATTGAGTATACCGCAGGTGGCGAAAAAAGACATTTAACCTTTAGTGATACGGTATATGGCCCCAATTTTGAAGAAATGCTTGATATTGCCTTTATGAAGGGTTGCGCACCCACAATTATTTGTGAGAGTGCCGGAACACAAGCTGAAGACGCTAAAGCCATGATGGACTATTGGAAAGGAAAAACGTTATGAAAATTTTAGTTATAAACGGACCAAACCTTAATATGTTGGGTTACCGTGAGCCTGAAATTTACGGTACACAAACGCTTGATGAGATTAATGCTTACATTGAAGCGCAGTTTGATAATATTCAGTTTGAATTTTTTCAAAGCAACTGTGAAGGCGAAATTATAAGCAAAATTCACGAGTCCCAGTTTGATGAGTTTGACGGTGCGGTTATTAACCCCGGCGCATATTCGCATTATAGCTATGCCATTTATGATGCAATAAAAGCGGTAAAAACTCCCTTTGTTGAAGTTCATTTAAGCAAAATAGAAGAGCGCGTAGAAGAATGGAGAAAGGTAAGTGTAACAGCTCCCGCATCAAAGACTATGATTTCCGGTAAGGGAATTATGGGATATATTGAGGCTGTTGAGTACTTTCTTTAATAAAACACTTGCAAAAAGTAAGTAAATAGTATAAAATTATAATAGCATAATATTGGAGGTATTTTTATATGATTTCTGCCGGTGAATTTAGAAACGGTATTACATTCGAAATGGATGGCAAAGTATATCAAATTATTGAATTCCAACACGTTAAACCTGGTAAAGGCGCAGCTTTTGTTCGTGCTAAAATCAGAAACGTTATTGAAGGTAGCGTAACAGAACGCACCTTTAACCCAAACGACAAATATCCACCAGCATACATTGAAAGAAAAGATATGGAATATTCTTATGAAGATGGCGGCATTTACTATTTCCTAGACCCTGAAAGCTATGAAATGGTTCCTGTAAATGCAAGTGACCTATCTGATAATTTCAAGTTTGTTAAAGAAAATATGACCTGTAAAATCCTTTCTTATAAAGGTAAGGTTTTTGGTGTTGAACCACCTAACTTTGTTGAATTAGAAGTTACAAATACAGATCCCGGCTTTAAGGGAGATACTGCAACAAATGCAACAAAACCCGCAACATTAGAAACCGGCGCTGAAATTCGTGTTCCTTTATTTATTGATGAAGGCGATATGATCAGAATTGATACCAGAACCGGCGAATATATGGAAAGAGCATAAAATTTTTGAGGTGAAAATTATGACACTTACAGAAAAATCTGCATACCTAAAAGGTCTTGCTGAAGGCATCAAATTAAGCGATGATGACAACGGTAAAATTCTAAAGGCTATTATCGATATTATCGATGATATCACTAACGAAGTTGCTGACGTTGCAGATGGCGTAGACGAACTATGCGAACAAATTGATGCAGTTGATGAAGATTTAGCAAATTTAGAAGAATATGTTTATGACGATGAAGACGAATGTGACTGCTGCGATGACGAAGTTTTCGAAGTAGAATGTCCCGAGTGTCATGACATTGTTTATTTAGATTACGAAATGATCGAAGACGGTGAAGTTGCTTGTCCTAACTGCGGCACACATTTAGATCTTGAACTTGATGAATGTGATTGCGATTGCGACGATTGCGATTGCGACTGTCACGACTAATCAAAAAATATTTGCCGCGCTTATATATTAGCGCGGCATTTTTAAATTGAAGGGTAGCATATGCAAACATTAGAAAAGGTAAAACTTGAATATTCTTATTTAAAAAAGCAGGACGACACAGCTGTTATTATTGTAGCGGCCGGTAGCGGCAGCAGAATGCAGGGTATAAATAAAATATTTTTACCCATATTAAGCACGCCTGTTATTGTCAGAACGGTTTCTGCCTTTGAAAAAGCAGGTTTTAATAATATTATCATTGTTACTAAAGCAGAAGATATTTTAAAAATGCAAAACCTATTAGAAGAATATAACGTTTGTGGTGTTACCGATATTGTGGCGGGTGGTAAAACCCGCGGGGAAAGTGTTTTAAACGGTATTGAAAAAATAAAAAACAAAAAATACGTTTTAATTCACGATGGTGCAAGACCGCTTGTAAAACCTGAACTTATTGTAAAGGTAAGAAACGCACTTGAAGAAAATACTGCGGCAGCACTAGCGGTTAAGGTTACAGATACCATTAAAAAAATAAACTCATACGGTCAAATTTATACTACTATTGACCGCGAAGAATTACTTGCAATGCAAACACCGCAGGGCTTTTTACTTGAAAGCTATAAAAAGGCTTTAAAAACGGTTGACGTTAATTCTGTAACAGATGACTGTTCTATAATGGAACAAGCAGGTTTTACGGTTTATCCCGTTTTAAGCGATAAAGAAAATATAAAAATTACCACTAAAGAAGATATATTTTTAGCAGAAGCAATATTAAAAGAAAGGGGCGAAGAATAATGCGTATAGGTGAAGGCTATGATGTTCATCGTTTGGTTAGAAATCGTCCGCTTATTTTAGGCGGAGAGCGTTTTGAATATAAAAAAGGCTTGTTAGGTCACAGCGATGCCGACGTGCTTTTACATGCAATTTCTGACGCTCTACTGGGTGCTGCCGCTTTAGGAGATATTGGAAAACATTTTCCGCCAAGCGATATGAAGTATAAAGATGCAAATTCTTTAGAGTTACTTAAAGAGGTTGGCATACTTTTAAAAAACAATGGTTTTAGTGTTTGTAATATAGACGCAACACTCATTGCAGAAATGCCACAACTAAGCCCTAAAAGAGATAAAATAATCGAAAACATTGCAACAGCATTAAATATTGATAAAAATAAAATAAGCGTAAAAGCAACCACAGAAGAAGGTCTTGGTTTTACGGGAAGGGGAAAGGGCATTGCCGCAAGAGCGGTTGCCTTAATAGAAGAAAATGGCAAATAAAGAATATAATTTTTTAGAAACCGGCGCCCCGGAAAAACCATATAATTTTAAGTATGAGCAAACCGTAAACTATACCCTTTCTGTTTTTGATGAAAATAATTTATATAACGCAGAAGACGTGTTAAACCTTATAAAAACTATAGATACCGTAATGGTTGGTACCCAAAAAATATGCTTTTTAAAGGGTTGGCAATATAACGGAGAAGACACGGGTTATCCTGCATTTTTTGAGGTTAATAATTGCTTAAAACGAGCTTGTGATAATACTGCTCGTGAAAGCCTTTTGTGGCTTATTGCAGAAGCAGAAAACTATAACACCACCGTTTCTTTAAGCATAAATTTAACCCACGCAAAAAAGAATAGTCCAATTTTTAGTTTGTACGAAGAAAAGGGACTGCTTCTAAAAAATGCAGACGGTAATCTTTTGTGCGTTAAAAATAGTTATAACAACACTGTAAATTTAGTTAATATTGCAAAAGAGCTTGAGTGCGGTTATTTAGAGCGCCGCATTGAAAGATTAAATGAAATTATACCCCTTAAAAAGCAGGGTGTAGTATTAATTGAAGAGTTTGAGCTTCGTGCTTCTTTTGATACAAATATTGACGCTATGAAGGAAGCCAGAACAAAAATTGTAAAGCTATTTAAAAAGCAGGGCGTTGACGTTTGTTTGGATTATCTTTATTATGAAAAAGAAGATGGAGTTAGAAAAGATAGTCTTATAGGTCGTGTTCCATTTATATTTAATCTTTCACAAAGTCTTATTGATTATATGGTGCGCCCCGTAAATATTCTTTGCGGTGGCAAAACCACCAACCTTTATAAAGAGTGTGAAAGCAGCAGTATGAATATGCTTTTTGGAGAAAGCGTAGATATTGCAACCCTTTTAAAAACGCCCAGAACTATTTCTAAAACTCTTTTTAAAGAGTTTTGCACCAAGTATTTAAAATACCGCTTTTTAAATGCTTTAGACCGTCTTACCGCAACAGTAGTAGGTAATGACGTTAGTGTAAACTTTTCTAAAAACGTTACTACTTATTTAAAAGAAGATCGCTTAACCATTAACGGTGTTACTGCAAAACAGGGTAATGAACTTGTTATTCCCACAGACTTTATTGAAAAAGGTTCTGCTGTAGTATATACCGAAAAAGGCGGACAGATTGACTGGAATTTAAGCAAAATTTTGGGCTATGCAAGTAGCCAGAATATTGAATTGTCTGAAATTAATGAAAATGGCTTAAGCGAAAAGAAACGCTTTACAAGACTTAATAACGGTATGTTAGAGCTTGATTTAGAGCCGGGCAAGGAAACTGCTTATTTAATTTCAAGATTATAGTATTTTTTAGGCTTCACCCCGCATATATTTTTGTGGGGTGAAGATATGTTTTATTTAACCTTTTCTAAAAAAAGAACCTTTGTTATTTTGGTTGTTATAAATATAATTTTAATTGGTATAACTGTTTTTTCTGCGGTGGCGTGTAGCGGTAAAAGGTTGGACACCCACACTTTGCGAACAGAATATTTAGAAAGCTTAGGCTACAAAATAGATAAAACCTTTACCGAAGAAATGAGAATGCTAACATTGCCAACGCGGTTTTCAGACGTCTATATAAATTATAACGAACTGCAAAAGCAAAACGGTTTTAATTTAGAAAAATATAAGGGTTTTGAAATAACCCAATACACCTTAAAGGTGTTTGATGAAAATAACCGGGATGATTTGTATGCGCACATACTTCTTCATAACGGTAGGCTTATTGGCGGCGACGTTGCCGCAACCGCGCTTGACGGTTATATGAAAGGATTAAAAAATGCGTCTTGACAAAATGTTAAGTGAAAATACTGCATATTCTCGCAGTGAAATAAAGGCCCTTATACGCAAAGGACAAGCTGTTGTAAACGGTGTTACGGTTTTTGCGGCAGACAGTAAGGTTGAATATAAAGACAATATTGTTTTTTGCGGTCAAACCATAAATACCGATGAGTTTATTTACGTAAAGATGAATAAACCTAAAGGCATACTTACCGCAACCAAGGATAATCGTGAAACGGTGATAGATCTTTTGCCGCCGGAACTTAATATTAAAAATCTTTTTCCTGTTGGTAGACTTGATAAGAATACAACAGGGTTACTTATTTTAACTAACGATGGGGAACTGGCACACAGGCTTATTTCTCCTAAAAACCATGCTGAAAAGGTTTATGAAGTTGAGCTTGACGGTAACGTGCCAAGTAGTTTAATTTCTGAATTTAAAAATGGCGTAACTTTGCATGATGGTACCAAGCTAAAACCTGCGGGGCTTAAAATTATAGAAAACAACAAATGCATTGTTACTTTAACAGAAGGTAAATATCACCAAATTAAAAGAATGTTTGGCGTTTACGATCTTGGTGTTAATGAGCTAAAACGCATCTCTTTTGCGGGTGTTTTGCTTGATAAAACCATGCTAGAAGGCCAAAGCAAATTATTAACAAATGATGAACTAAAATTGCTTAAAAATGCAAAAAATGACAAAAAATAAAAGGTTTTTTGTAAAATCCGTTAATCTTTAAAATTTTTGTAGTCAAAACATACAAAAGAAGCGTTTTAAGTTTGTTAAATTTTTGTCTTGTGCTTTTGTTGAATTTTTGATAAAATACTATATGTACAATTGCAAAAAATATGGAGGTTTTTCTAAATGGCAAGTGTTACCCTTAAAAACATTTATAAAAAGTATGCCGGCGGCGTTGTAGCTGTTTCTGATTTTAACCTGGAAATTGCCGATAAAGAATTTATTATTCTTGTTGGTCCTTCCGGTTGCGGTAAATCTACTACACTTCGTATGGTAGCCGGTCTTGAAGAAATTTCAAGCGGTGAATTATATATTGGTGATCGTCTTGTTAACGACGTAGCACCTAAAGACCGTGATATCGCAATGGTTTTCCAAAACTATGCTCTATATCCTCATATGACCGTATTTGATAATATGGCATTCGGTCTAAAACTTCGTAAAACAGGTAAAGACGAAATTAAACGTCGCGTGGAAGAAGCTGCCAGAATTCTAGATATTGAACATTTATTAGACAGAAAGCCAAAGGCTCTTTCCGGTGGTCAACGTCAGCGTGTTGCTTTAGGTCGTGCTATCGTTCGTGAACCTAAAGTATTCTTACTTGACGAACCTCTATCAAACTTAGACGCTAAACTTCGTGCACAAATGCGTACCGAATTAACACGTATTCACCAAAGATTAGGTACAACCTTTATGTACGTTACTCACGACCAAACCGAAGCTATGACAATGGGTACAAGAATCGTTGTTATGAAGGACGGTTTAGTTCAACAGGTTGATGCTCCTCAAATTCTATACGATAAGCCCTGCAATATGTTCGTAGCAGGATTTATCGGTTCTCCTCAAATGAACTTCTTAGATGCTATCGTACTTAAAGAAGGCGATGACTTCTTTGTAGAATTTGGTAGTGAAGATACCAAAACTCGCGCAGGTGTTAAATATAAGATTAAATTACCTGCATACAAAAACGAAGATAAGATTGAAAGAATCGTTGGTTTATTAGAACCTTACGTAAATAAGCCTGTTATTATGGGTATTCGTCCTGAACACGTTCATAACGAACCTGCTTTAATTAAAGAATTTGCTGAAGGTGTTATTGAAACAAACGTTGAAGTTACCGAACTTATGGGTGCTGAAACATATCTATACACCAACTGTGAAGGTCAAGCACTTAACGCAAGAGTTGATCCTTCTTCAACAGCAAAACCTGGTGATACAATTAAGGTTGCTATTGAACCTAACAGAATTCACCTATTCGATAAAGATACAGAAAAGACCATCTGTAACTAATTTAAATTATAAGAACCGCAGAGTTTCTGCGGTTCTTTTTTACTTGTCTTGCATTAAGAGAATATATTTGTTATACTAATATTATAAGCAAAGGAGAAGTGTATGGATTTTAAAAAGATTTTTGATGTTGCCACTTTAAAGTTCATAGCGGTTGGCGTTATAAACACCATAGTTGGTATGGGCGCAATGTTTTTACTATATAACGTTTTTCACGCTTCTTATTGGCTTTCAAATATAGCAAACGTTGTGCTTGGCAGTATTGTGAGCTACTTTTTAAATAAATACTTCACCTTTAAAAGCAAAGAAAAAAGCATTAAAGAAGTATTGCTTTTTGCAGCTAATATTGCGGTATGTCATTTTTTAGCATACGGTGTTGCAAAACCACTTGTAAATGTTGTTTTAGGCGGGTTAAACCAAACCCTTACTACAAACATTGCTTTTTTGGTGGGGGCCGGTCTTTTTGTGGTGCTTAACTATTTTGGACAACGCTTTGTTGTTTTTAAATATAAAAGGGATGATAATTAATTATGAAGGCATTAGAACTTGCAGAAAAATTAAATTTAACAATTTTTAATCAGGGTGAAGATAAGCTAATAACCGGTGTATATTGCTGTGATTTATTATCGGTTGTAATGGGAAAGGGAAAGGCAGATTCTGCTTGGGTTACCGTTATGGGTAACATTAATTCTGCGGCAGTAGCGGTGCTTGTAGATATTGGTGTAATTGTTTTAGCAGAAAACACAAAACCCGATGAAAACCTTATTAATAAAGCAAAGGACGAAAACCTTACCATATTAGGCAGTGCAGAACCAATTTTTGAAACTGCGTTAAAAATTTATAAGGAGCTTAATTAATGCCCCGTTTTTCATACGATTTACATATTCATTCGGCTTTATCTCCGTGTGGCGATAAAGATAATACGCCTTGCAATATTGCGGGTATGGCGGCTGTACAGGAATTAGATATTATTGCGCTTTGTGACCATAACACCGCAAGAAATTGTCCTGCTTGTAAAAAGGCTTGTGAAGAATACGGGGTACTGTTTATTCCGGGTATGGAGCTAACCACAGCAGAAGAAGTGCACGTTGTGTGTTTATTTCCTGCTATAGATAACGCTTTAATGTTTGATAAAGAAGTATACAAGCATTTAATAAAGGTTAAAAACAACCCTGAAATTTTTGGCGCTCAAGAAATTTACGATGAAAACGACAACGTTATTGATATTGAACCAAACCTTCTTATAAACGCTACCGATATTGATTTTGCCCGTGCTTTTGATTTAGCAAAAGAGTTTGGCGGAGTAGCAATGCCCGCCCATATTGATAAAGGCGCAAACTCGCTTTTTTCCAACTTAGGTTTTATTCCGCCCGAGTGCAACTTTAAAACGGTAGAAATAAATAATGAAGAACGTTTTAAAAAACTTGCAGAACAGTTTGATTACCTAAAAAAATGTCTTGTGCTTAAAGATTCCGACGCCCACTATTTAGGTAACATTTCTGCGCCAAACAATAAAATAGAACTTGATGTTTTAACCCATAATGCGGTTATTGAAAAAATTAAAAAGGGAATATAACTACGTCTTTGCTAAAAGCAAAAACGTAGTTTATTTTTTTCTTGCAGTTTTTTAAAATATATGTTAAAATTTTATTATAAAGATTTCGTTTAAACGAAATGTTCGTTAAAACGAAGGAAAGGGCGGCGCGTTATGCGTTTTCTTACAGCTAAACAAATTAGTGAAAAATGGGAAGTATCTGTTAGACGTGTTCAAGACCTTTGCAAAAACGGTATGATAATTGGCGCTGAACGTCACGGACGTGAATGGTTAATACCCGAATTTGCTGAAAAGCCTGTTGATCAGCGCACCACAAAAACGGGAGAAGCGCGTGTATATTTATCACAGCTTGACCAAACTCAGTTTGTTAATTTAATTACAAGATACAAATATCCCGGCTCTGCAAAAGAAATAATTAACGCCTTAAACGATAGGCCAATAGCTAAAGAAATATTTAATATGCAGCTTCTTTTTTATAAAGGAGAAATTAAAAAGTCGTTAGAAATTGCGCAAAAATATTTAAATTCTAACGGTGGTTTTGCACAACATATATTAATTGGTTCTCAGCTTTCATTATGCTCTATGGCACTTGGAGATACAGAAAACTGGTATAAAGCGCAGGAATATTTAAAAGATTTTAAAACCAATAAAAAAGCAGAAGTTGAATTGTTGGAGTTTTTACTTGCAGCAAATGCAAGTTCTGCATATGACGGCTCACTTTTTCCTGACTGGTTCAGACGCGGTGACTTTGCCCATTTACCGCAAAATATGCAGGCAATTGCCCGTTTTCATTACGTAAAATACCTTTATATAATGACACACGATGAATCTTGTATTCAGCATAATATTCCAAAGCTTGAGTTTATAAGAATAATGCCGCTCATTATTGAACCATTGATTTCTCAGGCAATATTTGAAGGCAACGTTATAAACGAAGCTTATTTAAGATTAATGTGTGCGGCGTCTTATCATTTTGGCGGCGAAGATAACTTAGCGTTAAAGCATATAGATAAGGCAATAGATATTCTTTTACCAGACAGACTTTTTATGCCGTTTGCAGAGTACCGCAATCGTTTGGGCAATTTGTTAGATAACCGATTAAGCGAAGGCGATGAAAAGGCCTTTACTGAAATTAAAAAGCTATCAAAATCAATAAACAGCGGTTGGATTAAGCTGCATAATGCGGTTATGAAAAGGAACGTTTCAGACAGTCTTTCTTTCCGTGAACGTGAAATTGCCAAACTTGCAATATATGGTTTATCTAATAAAGAAATTGGAGACAGACTTGGTATATCGGTAAATGCTGTAAAACTTGCATTAAGAAGTACTATGGATAAAACGGGTGCAAATTCACGCTCTGAGCTTTATCATTTTGTGTAAAATTTGTTTTTTCGATATAATTTTTATTTATTTACTACCCAAATAAATTTATTTTTGAGTAGTGTAAAAAAATGACATTTCCCCTAAACTTAAGGTATAGACTAAAACCTTTGTTTAGGGGGATTTCTTTATGGCGGTAAATCGATCACCAAAAGAAGGGGAACTATATAAAGCAATAAAGGTTGGAAGCAAAGAGTTTAAAATTTATTATGGCTACTATTCAGAAAGCGACAGGCTTTTAGAAACGCCACTTCCAATTTTTCCCGATTTTATATTAAGTCCCGAATATGGGGAATGTGGCAGACCGATTGTCACGCGAATACAGGATGCATGTGAATACTACGATGCCCATAATAACGAGGGTGATGGTTGGTGTGCAGACTGCAAATACTTTTTAAATCACGATGAAATATCATTTTGTAAACACAAAAAACGACTTAAAGCTTTAGATGATATAAGCGAAGCAGAAATGTAGGAGGCTATAAATATGAAAAACAGATATTTTAAAAAGGCAATTGCTATTTTAGTAACCTTAGCATTAATTGCTCAAATGTTTACATTTGGCACCTTTGCCGCAGAACCCACAATATATAATAGAGTAGTAGACCCTGCTACTATGACAGATTGGCAAAACTATTTTGGTGAATCTGTATTAAATACTGAAAACGCCGGTGGCGTTTGGGGCGATAAATCGGTATTTTTAAATGCAGATGATTTTAATGCCGCATTAGAAGACGGTGTTAATGATTATAATATTGATTTTACCGCAAAGGACGACAACTTTTTAGTTGCTCTTTCTGCCATTGCTTCTAATAAATCAATAGTTGGTTATTCGGCAATTCCTACAGACACAATGTTTGTATTAGACCTTTCAAACAGCATGTCTAATACTGCAATGACCAATATGATTAACGCAACCAACGATGCCATTGTTGAATTAAATAAATTAAACAAAAGCAACCGTATTGGCGTTGTAGTTTATGCGGGTACAAGATCAAGTTATAATAGTAGTGATTTTAACTTTAATGCTTCTGCTGAAATTTTATTGCCTCTTGGCAGATATACCGGCGTTGGCGCCAACAATGAAACCTTCCTAAATTATAGCAACGATATCGTTGCTGTTGCGCGTGGCGTTTTACCAAACAATGCAACACCTTCAAAAGAGGCTGAAGGCGCAACCTTTATTCAAGCAGGTATTCAACTTGCTGTAAATGAATTCAATGCTGTTACAGATACTGTTATTGAAACTGGTCCTCAAGCGGGTACAGTTCGTATGCCTATTATGGTTTTAATGAGTGACGGTGCACCTACAGCCGCAACTACAAGCTTTAATAACGTTGGCAATTCTACAATAGGAACAGGTAATTCTTCGGGCACTACTTCCCGCGAAGCCTACGTTACACAATTAAGCTGCGCATATGCAAAGAACGTAATGGCTCAAAAATATGGCAGATCACCGCTATTTTACACTTTAGGTTTAAATGTTGGTAACGTTGATTTTGCCAAAGCAGTTTTAGATCCCGCAAACGCAGGAACACCTTATACTACCTATTGGGCAGAATATAAAGCTGCTCAAAATAACGGTAGCACTTCTTTAACACAAACCTTAAGATATAACAATCGTAATTATAGTTTTACCGTTCCGGTAGTAGCAAATATTGAAAGCAACTACGTTGATAAATATTTCTTGGCTTCTAGTGACAATGCCCTTACAAGTGCATTTGACAGCATAGTTGAACAAATTGTTATTCAGTCTAAATACTATCCAACACTTGTTGATGACGGTCTTCATCATTTGAACGGTTACATTACCTTCCAGGATGAACTAGGACCATTTATGCAGGTTAAAGATATTAAAGGCTTAACCGTTCACGGCACACTTTATAAAGGCTCTGCTATTGCACAGCACGTTGCAAGTGGAGAGTTTGGTAACGTTACAGGTGGTAATTTATCAAACCTTAACGAAAGCGGACAACAATTTTTAACTGCAGTTACATCTCGTTTAGGTTGCACACCAGAACAAGCCGCGGCGGTGGTTTCACAAGCTTTAAACGACCAACAAATTTACTATATTTCTGAAACTGAATATTCTAACTATCTTGGCTGGTACGCCGATCAAGACGGTAACTTCTTAGGATACTGGAATGGTAAGGACCATGACAGTCGTCCCGCGGGTGCAGTATATGCCAATAAGTCTTATGGTTACGAAGGTCTTGTTGGGGAAGAAAATAGTCTTAATAAAACCGATATGTTGCATATCAGTGTTCAGGTTAGAACCCACATTGATTTAGATCATCAGATTGTTATTTATAAAATTCCTGCAGTTTTAATTCCTACAGTTAGCTATGAAATTAATTTTGAAGGCGATACAATAGAAACCGGAACCAACTTTACAATGTCTGTAAATGGTGCAAAAGAAGCTCTTCGCTTAATATTTGAAGTAGGGCTACGCGATGATATTAACCGTATTAACGTTGCAGAAAAAATTGCAGAATATGAAGCCGAAACAAACACAACCTACAGTTATAAAAATAATGGTGTTTATACATTCTATTCTAACTCCTGGCAGGATCACACACATAGCGATGATCATCTTGTAGATAATCATGATGCTACCTGGTTAGAGTTTGAACCCAGTAAAGAAAACGAGCGTTATTACTATACTTACAATGCTCCAATTTATGAATACAACGGAACCGATTATACCTTAGTAACTGCGGATCCACGCAATTCAACCGATACTTTCTATACAAGGGTTGTTGTGTTTACCACACAATCCATAGGGGTTTCAAGCGCCGATATAAGATATGATTATGTTAAGATTCATGAAGATACCATAAAACTAGCAGAACAAAATACTAACGGTTGGTATATTCCAAAAAATACTGTTCACAGACTTTTAGAAGACCACGAAGGTCACGATTTCCATATTCTAAAGCAGGGTGAAAATCTTGCAACACCCGAAAAAGAACATCCTACCAAAACATTGCATTACTCAAACTATCCGGCAGTTGTATTTTTAAGCGACGGTAGTGTTCATGCAGATGCATGTTTAGGTAACAACGGTACCTTCTCACTAACACAAGCGGCAGGTATTAAACTTACAAAATCTGTTGAAGTTGACGGACTAGGCGCGGGTGAAGAATTCACATTTGATGTTGCCCTTACAGCTCCAACCGGTGTAGCATTTGCAACAAGCTATCCTGTATATGATGCAGATGGTATTTATATTGAAGATGCCGCTGTAACAGCAGGGGTTATAACCTATAACCTGACACCCGGTGAAACCGTTTATATTGCAGACCTACCGGTTGGCACAACCTATACCGTAACAGAACAGGCAAAAGCAGGTTGGACCGTAGCGCAAAAAAACAACGATACCGGTACGGTTTTAGCAAACAACTTTAATGATGTTGAATTTTTAAATATTCCGGTTACACACGGTAATTTAATGATTCACAAAGACGTTTTATTACCAAGCAACGTAGGTAACGTTACCTATAATGGCGATTTTAATCTGGAAGTAACCTTTACAAGCAATGTTCCTTTTACAAGCGTTTACCTAAACGGAAGTCCCAGAGATTTAACCGCCGACAATAAGTTAACAGGCTTAAAAATTAAGGATGGCGAAACCATACTTATTAGCGGTATTCCTGCAGACACAATTGTAAAAGTAGAAGAAATTGATTTGCAAAGCTTCTGGATTCCAACACAAACTTCAAATAAAACAGATAATATTATTGAAGAAAATAATAGCCTGATTATTAATCTTACAAACACCTATGACGTAAATAACCTAGTACCGGTAAATATTAACCATATTGGTATTAAAAACCTTATTGGCAGAGATTGGTTAGACACCGATAAATTCTCCTTTGATATTGAGTATTTCAATGGTGCAAACTGGATTTCTCTGAATGCTATAAAGGACGTTTTAGGTACAGATAATCAAAAAACCTTTAGCTTTGATAATGAGCTACAAGCGTTTGTATTTAACGCAGCAGATACCTATCAATTCAGAGCTGTTGAAAAATACACCGAAATCGGCGGCGTTAATTACGACCATATGCCAAAACGCTTTGACGTTGTTGTAGAAAACGACTTTAGTGAAGGCAAATTAATAATTACTGATGTTACCACTAACACACCAATTGATACTTCGGTTGCAAATTCTGCAGGTGTATCAATTGCTTTTGAAAACGAAGAATATACTATTACTACTGTTTTCAATAATAACTACAGCGTAGCAGGTACTGCAAACGCAATTATTGACATAACCAAGCATTTAGAAAACAATACAGGTATTAATAGAGATCTATCCGGCTTTGAGTTTGAGCTATATCAGCTAGATCCGCAAGGACAAAAAATCAACGTTGAAAGCATTGGCACAACCGATGCTACCGGCACAATAAGATACATTAAATCTTTTGGTGCAGATTTAGTTGGCGAAACCTTAAGTTACTACATTGCAGAAGTAGATAAAGGTGAACTGGGTGTTATTTATGATGATATTATTCATAGATTAGATATTCAGATTGTTGATAATCTTGACGGTACAGTTTCTGCAAACATTAATAACAGAAACAGCAATAGCATAAATGCTGAATTTAATAACGAGTATAAATTTAATCCTGCAACTGTTGTAATTAACGGTACTAAAGAAATGACAGGACGTCGGTTAGATAACAGCGATGAAATTTACTTTGAAATTTACCGCGCAGATGCAAACTTTGAAAACCAGGTTAAAATCAACAATGCAGATGCAGTTGTAACCGACGGTAAGTTTAAGTTTGAAATTTCTGAAGACACAGTAGGTAATAAATATTACGTTATTAAAGAAAAGGCCACCAATCTTCCGGGCGTTACAGATGATACTGCAGTTTATAATCTGACCGTTCAGGTAGAAAAGGGCACAACCGATACTTTAGTATACAATATCGAATCCATTCTAAAGAATGGTGCACCCGTTTCAGAAATCATCTTTGTAAACCAATATGCGCCCACACCAATACAGTTTGGTATTAACGGTGAAAAGGTGCTAACCGGTAGAAATATAGTTGATGGCGAATTTAAGTTTGTATTAAAGGATGAAAAAGGTATAGTTTTACAAACTAAAGAGGTTGTAAACGGAGCCTTCGCTTTTGATAATATTGAATATACTCAAAAGGGCAGATACCTTTACACAGTAGAAGAATTAGTAGGAGAAGACACCACCGTTACTTATGATAATACTGTTTATAAAATAACAGTTGAAGTAACAGATGATGGTCGTGGCACTTTAACACCAACCGCTACTTTAACAGTAGGGGAGAAACAGGTAGAAAAGATAGTATTTAATAATACTTATACAGCACCCGTTCCAACACCAACTCCCACTCCTACACCTACTCCGGAGCCCAATCCTAACCCACCAATGGGTGATGCCGCAAACATTTTCTTATGGTTTGCAGTAGCATTTATCAGCGGCGGCTTGGTTTTAGCAACATCTCCATTTAAAAAGCATAAAGCTTAATTAAAACTAAAAAAGCCTAGGTTTTAAACCTAGGCTTTTTTTATTTGCGGGTTAATAAATCAATGGCAAATTTTGCTTGTTTAGAAAGATATTGTCCCTTTTTTGTAATAATTACAGGTTGACGAACCCTTGTAATATTTTTGATTACAAATAAAGAAATATTATTATTTTTTTCAAAACCTTCTAAAAACTGCAGTGGTAAAACGGTGGCGCCTACGCCTGCGTTAACCATTGCAAGTGCCGCAGTTAAACTTTTTACTTCTGCAGATATGTTAGGAATAAATTTTGCGTTTTGACACATTTCTTCAAAAAATATTCCCATTTCTTGTGTTTGTGTAACCGTTATAAATGGTAAAGAACTGCAGGTGCTAAAATCTATTTTTTCCAAATTAGCTTCTGCGGTTTTATTAATAAGTGTTAAATATTCGTTTGGGACTGCCAAAACCATAGTATCAGGCTCTAATAATGTTACGTCAAGCAAAGTATCGTTTACGGGAAGGTTTACTATTGCAAAATCAAACTTTCCATCTATAGCGTCGTTTCGTATTTCATCACTTGTATTTTCATTTAAAACAATTTTAATATTAGGAAATTCGTCTTTTATTTTCTTTATAAGACTTGGCATTAAATAGGTGGCTCTAAATGGTGAAATACCAATAACCAAATTTCCACGCTCACCACTTTTAAATTCTTCCATAGATTTTAAAAGCTGATCTTCGTGGTACAGTAAGCTTTGTACACGCTCAATAAAATGTTCACCCGCAGGTGTTAACATTAAGGGTAGGGTAGCGCGGTCAAAAAGTTTAACGCCAATTTCTTCTTCTAAATGTAGTATTTGTTTACTTAAAGCGGGTTGAGTAATTCCAAGCAGCTTTGCGGTAGTTGAGAAGTTTAATGATTTTGAAAGTTCAACCGCATAATGCAATTGTCTGGTATTCATAAAAACCTTCCTTTATTTTAATAGGTATAACCATATAGTTATATGATACTATTGTTATATTGATTTTTCAAGAGAAAAATCATATTTAACTAAATATTGACAATCTTTAATTTTATGTTATAATATAACTTAATGGTAATAAATACTATAACTGTTTAGGAAAAGGAGTAACAACATGCCAACCTGTCTTATTTATTTGGGCATTATGCTTGCAGTTATCATTGTTTGGTTTGTTCTTGTAAAGCGTCCTGTATATGAAGCTGTGTTTTTGAGCTTTTTATTGTTGCTTACAATAACAGGTAAGTGGTCAAATGCGCTTATATATATCGATGATGCGCTTTCAACATCGCTTTTATATTCAATGGTAGCTTTTGTAGCAATGTCAATATTACTTACAAAAACAAAAATTATAGATAGCTGTATTGCCATAATTTTATCGTTAATTGGTAGAATTCCCGGCGGTGCAGGTTATACGGCCATTATTGCAAGTTCATTTATGGGTGCGCTTTCAGGCTCAGGCCCCGGAAACGTTATGGCAACGGGTGCCATTACAATTCCCGCAATGAAACGCTCGGGCTTTCCTGCTCATTTAGCTGCCAATATTGAAAGCAACGCAAGTTATATGGGCAATATGATACCTCCGTCTTCAAACATAGTTGCAGCACTTGGTGCTTTTACCGCACTTTATCCAACATTAAATATTACAACCGGCCAATTTTGGATTGTGCTTTGGGGCATATCATTATGGTTTATTTTACAAAGACTTTTAATGGTTTTTGCATTTTGTAAATACTATAAGGTTAAACCAATTGCTAAAGAAGAATTACCAAGCCTTAAACAAACCTTAAAAGAAGGTTGGCAGGGCATGTTTTTACCGGTTATAATTATACTTCCTTTTATTTTAGATTATTTATTTAAAGACAACTTTTTTACCGCGCGTTTAGGGGAAACGGGCGCAAAATATTTTTCAAGCTCCATATTACTCTTTGTTGGTGGTGTAGCCGCAATATTTGCTTGTTTAATTACCAAAGATAAAACGGTTGTTAAAATAAACAATATTGCAAAAATGTTTGCTGATGGCGTTAAAACCATTGCTCCTTCAATTGGTGTTTGCGTTTTTGGCTATATGATAGGCTCCCTTTTTGCTGACCTTAACGTTGCAGAAGAAATGGGCGCAATTATATCTTCTTGGAACTTTGGTAAATTAGGTATGGTTGTGGCAGTTTGTGCAATAACCTGCTTTATGGGTATGGTAGTACCCGGTTCTTCTCTTGTTGTTATTTTTGGTCCAATGTTTATAACAGTATTAAGCGGTGTAGGCTGTAGCCCAATGCTTGTAGCAGCAATGCTTCCGTGTATTTGTGGGGTTATGTGTGGTATTACACCACCGCTCGGTCTTGGTATGTACGCAGGTATGACCTTAGCCGAATCTGACTTTAATAAAACCTTTAAAAATAATCTTTGGTGGGTAGCGGCTCAGTTTATTTTAGAGGTTGCAGTGCTTATGGGTTGGCTACCAATTTTAGGTATGTAAGGAGGAAGTATAATGAAAGAAATATGCAAGAAAATCTCTTCAGTTTTAAAAACCATTTTTGGTTATGGCATTATGCTTTGCCTTTTTGCAGGTGGCCTAACATTTTTGGGATATTTAGCTGCTTTAATTATTGGCGGAAATACCGCAACTCTTATTTGCACCTTTATTTATAAATCAATAATTCCTGTAATAATTTATGCTTCTACCATTATGGTAATATTGGGACTTATTGCAATGTATTTAAACGGTGAAACCGCCCTTACAGCAGATAAAAAGCATTCTTCAAAACACGAAGGCGAAATGTAAAACAATCAAATATTAAAGCCTGGGTTTTAAACCTAGGCTTTATTTTTTTAACTATATATGTTATTATAAAAAGGAGGATTAGGAGGGCAAAAGAATGGAATTTTTAGGATGGCTAATAACAGTATTAGATGCTCAAATGACAGAGCCTGTAATGTTTGGTTGGTTTCACCTGCTTTTTATTGCTTTAACGGTAGCGGCAACCGTATTTTTATGTAAGCGCTTTAAAAATGCAGATGAAAAAACCATAAGAAAAATCATACTTATTACATCTTTAATTTCCATTATTTTAGAAATTTATAAGCAATTTAATTATACCTATTCTTATAAAGATGGCACCATTGTTGCGGATTATCAATGGTAT
>JAZNNZ010000066.1:0-2362 GCA_045580525.1 Acutalibacteraceae bacterium | reverse complement strand
CCGCAAAGCAAAAGCTTGCCGCCTTTATTATAGCATTCAATAATAGCTTCCTTTACCTTTTCAATATCTTCAACGCAAGCTTCTAAAATCGGATAGCGTTCAATTAATTCTTTTAACATAATTTATACCTCACAAAAGCGCGGTCGCAACGGCCGCATAATCACCAATTTTTTCACCAAGGCCGGCAGGTACTACCTTGCAAACTTTTGCTGCTATAGATAGTGCCTCTTTATTTATAACCTTCTCGGTATGTTCCCACAAAAGATTATGAGAACGGCCGAAAATACTTCCTATTACTATAACTTCGGGATTTAAAATATCAATAAGTATTGATAAACCCTTGCCCAAATATTCGCCGCAATTACGGTAAACCTCAATAGCAGTTTCGTCACCTGCGTCGGCCGCATCGGCAACGGTTTTTGCCGTCACGTCAGCCGCAGTCATACCGGGCTTAAAATAAGCGGGATATTTACCCATTTGCGCCATTTCAAGTGCTTTGGTATAACCCATTTGGCCAATTCCGCCACCACTGCAAAAGCCTTCAAAAGAACCCGACTTGCCATAGCCTACGGGACCAAAATCCGAAAGTCTTATATGTCCCACTTCGCCTGCGTTATCGTTAGTGCCCGAATAAAGTCTACCGTCTAAAATAAGACCTGCGCCGAGACCCGTGCCAAAGGTTAAGAAAATAACGTTATCGCTTCCCTTACCTGCACCGAATTTCCACTCAGCAACAGCGCAGGCGTTTGCATCATTTTGCAAATGGGTTGGCACACCGTAATGTGCTTCAATTTGTTTTACAATTTCAATATTATCCCAACCGGGAAGATTGGGCGGATTCATAATTACACCCTTTTTAGAATCAAGGGGACCGCCGCAAGAAATACCGATAGCATCAGGCTTTCCATCAATAATAGTATCTGCCAAAGCAATAAGGCGGTCTATCATTTGAGCAGGGGTAATGCTACGGTCGGTTTCGCATTTTTCCTTTTTTAAAATTTTAATTTCCTCGCCGTCCCAAAGGGCGGTAATTACCGCACATTTAGTGCCGCCGATGTCAAATCCCAAAATGTTCATATTTTTCTCCTTTTTGACAATTAAAGCTCTTTTATTTTAACATTTAACTTTAACTTTTACAAGACCAATATTAAATTTTACCAAAAAATATAGGTCTTTACCAATCGGTAAAGACCTAATTCTATTTTTGCTTCTTAAAAATCATAAATTTAGCAATAAAATAATTTATTATTATCATAATTGGCGAAAATACCATTTTTGAAAGCATACCTTCTATGCCAAAAAGCGGAATATCCCACCCTAGATATACAAAAAGCGGAACACCAAAAATTTCAATGAGACCTACTAAAATTCTTGAAGCCCCAAACTGCACCGCTTCCAGCAAAACCTTTTTAAAGTGCCAATCTTTAATTCTAAAAACAAAAATTTTGTTCATTAAAAAAGAAAACGAAACAGCGCAAACCCAAGAAACCACATTAGCCAACAAAACGGCAAGCTCGGCATCAATTCCTTTTATTTTTCCAAAAAGATAGGCAAAGCATCCATAACTTGCCCAACTGACCAAGGTAGTCATAATGCTCCAAAACAAATAGTGAAAGACTTCTAATAAATTTTTAAAAAACTTTTTCATACTAATCCTTTAAGCAAACACGAATAATCCGAACCTGATTTTAAAGGCTCAATTTTCGTCTTTGCATTGTTAAAATACTCGTTAATCCGTCAGGATTAACTGCGTTTTGTGCCTCGCACAGCCAAAAATTCAACTCTTTAAAATTCTGCGACCTAAAACGGGCAGAATTTCGAGTGATTTTTGGTGCGGAAGAATCCGTCAGGCTAACGCCTACGGGTGATGACAAACCGAAAAGTGCCGAAAGAATGCCGTTTTAGGCAGGTTCGGATTATTCGTGTTTGCTTATGTATTCATCAAAATTAAATTTCGAAAGTCTTATATGCTTGCGATTAACAGTGTAAGAAATATATGCTTCATTTCCGTAAATACGAATAAAAGAATAGAACATACTTTCACCCATACGAGCCACCAGAACGGGTTTACTGTTTTCAATATTTTCGGTATCAATTTTAACAATACCAAAACCATCGCGGTCAATAGGCGCATGGAACAAATACAAATTATCTTTATAGTAAACAAAATCCGAACGCGACTGCGTATCAGATATAAGCAACGGCTTTTCCCAAGTATTTGTATCAATATGATAAACGGTTAAAAAGCCTTCGTGCGATTTTTCTTGGCGAACAAAATAGAAAATTTTATTACCTAAAACATACGTAGCGTTTTCCCAATGAGAATCGCAAGGGAAATCGGGTGTTGAAACGTATTCCCAGG
>JAZNNZ010000065.1:0-4255 GCA_045580525.1 Acutalibacteraceae bacterium | reverse complement strand
ACCACCGTAATAATCTAAATCAAAGTGAGAGTCGTTAACACAGATAAGATTAACGTCTCTGTAAAGACCACCATAAAAAGTAAAGTCTGCTACTTGTGGATATACTCTGTCATTTTTAGAGTTATCTACAGAAATAACAAGTAGATTTTCGTTTTCAATATTATCTGTAAGGTCTACTCTGTAAGTAGAATAGCCGCCATCATGGCTTTTTAACTCTTTGCCATTTAAATAAACGGTTGAAGAAGCGTTTGCACCTTTAATTTCTAAATAATATTTGTCGGCTTCGGGTAGATCGATTTTTTCAAACTTCTTTGCATAATATGCAGTGCCTCTGAAATAATCGTCGCCACCATCTTGTCCGTCAATGGCATTCCAAGAATGAGGCAGGTTAACAAAATCCCAACGTGTATCAATAGCGGTTGGAATCTCTGTTGCCATTTTTGAAAATGCCCATTTTGCATTAAAATTAATAATTTGTCTCATTTAAATACCTCCGAGGTAGATTATAACAATAAAAGTTCAAAATTATTATACTAAATTTTAAACAATTTATTAAATACACCCCACAAAAACTGCAGGGTGTATTTTCATTTATTATTCTTGTGTTTCTGCAACGCTTGTTTCATCAAGCTCGTTGTTCATTTGTTCTAGGGTTTTCTTATCAATGTTGTAAATTAAGCCTAAACCAATAAACATTACGATTGCTGAGAATAGGAAGGTACCTGCTACTAAATAACGCATATT
Organism: Acutalibacteraceae bacterium; assembly: GCA_045580525.1. GTDB lineage: Bacteria > Bacillota > Clostridia > Oscillospirales > Acutalibacteraceae > UMGS1279. The sequence continues at coordinate 3,511 of JAZNNZ010000065.1, read as the reverse complement.
AACAGCAACTTCCCAAAGCTGATTGCCTTCGTTTTCGCCAACGTAACCTAAAGCTACCATTACAACTAAAACCAAAGACGGACCAATGCCTTGTGCTAATTTACGGAAGAAGGAGTGTAAAGAATAAACCGTACCCTCTTCGCGAGTACCAAATTTCCATTCGTTATAGTCGATAGCGTCGCCCATCATAGCCCAAGAAACTGTTGAATAGATACCAAGACCTAGTGAGAAGATTAGTTGAGCAACAATATAGATAATTAAATCTAAACCGGTGTTGCTTGGCATAATGATAAATAAGCATAAGCCTGCAACGATTGAGCAAATTGCACCGAAGGTTGCTAACTCTTTCTTACCGTATTTAACAACCATCTTACGAGCAAGTGGAGTAAATAGAACAATAGGAATCATAGCAAATAATTGCACGATACCTGAAATCTGTACATTTTTAAAGTAAGATTGGAAAACAACAGTAACCGCTGTTGTTGCGCCTTGCATACCAATAAACATACCCATAGCAGCAATTGTAGCGCCAACTGCAGGACGGTTTTTAATAAAGTTACCAAATGCTTTTAAAACGTTGAATTTAGGTTGTTCTTCGTTTAATTCAACATCGGTATCAACACGAATTTCTGTATTTCTAATCATAAATTGGAAACAGAAGAAACCAAGTACACCCATAATTAAAGCGGCAATAAATACTCTTTCACCAATTAGGTTGTTATCATTATCATAAATAATAAATGGTAGAATAACCATTGGTAACATATTACCAAAGATTGAACCAACTGAACGCCATGCAGAAAGGGAAGCACGGTCTGCAGGTTCTTTAGAAATTAAAGAAAGTAATGAACCGTAAGGAACGTTTGCTACAGTATAGAAAGCATCCCATACAACATAACCTGCTATAAAGATTATGAATTTAGCCCATGTTGGAGCATTGGGAAACGGTAGGAAGCAGCATGCGCCACCAACAATAAGACCAATTGAACCAGCCCAAATATATGTTAAGAACTTATTTCTCTTATATTTGTGCTTGTCAGCGTCGATAATAGAACCGATTAGTGGATCGTTAATTGCATCCCATACTTGAACAATAATTAAAAGCAATGCATACCAAAGGTCCATTTTCATAAACTGTGTCCAGAAAATAGCCATTGTGCCCTTAAGTGCAAAGCTCATGTTGCAGCCTAAGTCACCAGCTGCATATGCAATACTATCACGAATACCAAACTTGCGATAGCCGTTTGCATCTAATTTTGGTTGCTTTTTCATTAGATTTTTTTCTCTCCTCTATATCAATTGTTTAAAAAAGGATTTCGCTGATTTTATTATAATGCCTTTGTTATCATTTTACAAGGAAAATTTTTATGTATTTTTGCAAAATTTTTATATAAATGTTGTATTTTGTGTTGAAAAACAACAAATAATGTACTATAATAAACAAAAAAGTTCATAACTTTTGTGAATTTTCACAAAAAGGCAGGTAAAAATTTGTATGTTTTATGAAAACGAGTTGCGACTCTTTAAAAATGCATTTGCAAAGTGCCATATAGAGACCTTTATTGTTAGTATTGACGATAAAATTGATGCCCGATTAGATTTAGGCCTTTACCGTTTACTCAATTTAGAACTACCTAAAATTTCTTATCGGGAGCTCTTCCCCGAAATTAAAGCGGCAGACGTTATTAAGGTTACTGATAATTATTCACGCAATTACATTTTTATTAATTTACCCGAAATAAAAAGACAATCGGCGCTTGTTATTGGACCGTTTTTAAACAAAATGCTTTTACCCAACGACGTTTTAGAGCTAAGCGAAGGTCTTGGAATATCTCCAAAGCTTTCAAGGGATCTTGAAAAATATTACGGAAGTCTGCCGGTTATTGAACAAAGCAGTCATTTACACGCTTTAATTGATGCGTTGGCAGAATATATTTACGGTACCAGCAATTATAAAGCATTGGACATTGCAAAAGAATACGATACTAATTACCCCAATATAGATTTACCAAACAGCAGCGCAACACCCGAGCAAACCACCTGGAATATGGAGCTTATGCAACAACGCTACAACTTTGAAAACGAGCTTATGGAGGCGGTAGCGCGCGGCCAGGAACACAAGGTTGAAATGCTGGTTTCAAGATTTACTTCAATGCAATTTGAAAAGCGCACACAGGACCCCATAAGAAATACAAAAAACTACTGTATTATAATGAATACGCTACTTCGCAAAGCCGCAGAACAGGGCGGGGTTCATCCGGTTTATTTAGATAAAATTTCGTCTGAATATGCCATAAAAATAGAAACTATTGCAAATAACCATTTAGCAGAAAAGCTTATGTTTGAAATGTTCCACGCTTACTGCAAACTGGTTAAAAAGCACTCTCTTAAAAACTATTCGCCTTCTGTGGGTAAAATTATAACTATTGTAGAAGCCGATCTTACAGCAGACCTGTCTTTAAATGCACTGGCCGCTACTTTAAGCGTAAGCGCAAGTTATCTTTCTACCCTATTTAAAAAGGAAACCGGCAAAACCTTAACCGAATACGTTAACGGTCGTCGCATTGAATATGCTAAAAAGCTATTAAAAACCACCAATCTGCAGATACAGACGGTGGCAGGTCTTTGCGGTATTGATGACGTTCACTACTTTAGCAAAATGTTTAAAAATATTGTGGGAGTTACCCCAAAAGCCTTCAGAGAAAGCCTTAATTAAGGCTATCTTTAAATTCTTTTGGATTTATACCGTATTCTGCTTTAAAAGCTCGGTAAAAATTGGCGTAATCCTTAAAGCCGCATTTTTCACAGGCTTCTTTAGAAGAAGCCCCCATAAGCAAGAGTCTTTTGGCTTCAAGCAATCTTTTTAAAATAATATAACGGTATATGCCTGTACCAACATTTTTTGAAAATTCGTGTGAGAGATAGTATTTACTAACGTAAAAACGACCGGCAATATTTTCTAAGGTTATTTCTGAACTGTAGTTTTCGTTTATATATTCAAGCACGTTAGAAATAAGCTCTTTCGGTTCTTTACTGCTTTTTATATTCTGGCTTGATTTTATATAAATGCGGTTTAATTCAACCAAAAACTGCAGTAACAGGCCATCGGCATAAATACTGCCGCCATAATCTTTGTTTTTAGATTCTTTAATTATAAGGCTTAATTTATCAATTAATTCTGCACGAATTGATGCCGAAGGATGCAAAACGCTGACGTCTTTACTAAAGCATTTATTAAGCGGGAATTCTAAAGAAAGATTATCTAAATAACCTTTTTCTAACCACAAAACCATACGCTCTGAAATGGCATTTTGGCTTGAAACGGGACGGTGCATAATCATTGGATTTATAAGCAGTATATCCCCTGCTTTAAGCTTGTAAATTTCACCATTTACCCAGTAAGAAACCTTACCGTCCAATAAAAAATACATTTCATAAAAGTCGTGGTGGTGCACAGTTGTTGCGCCCTTTGGCTCTTTATAATAAAAAAGCTCAAAACCTTCGCGGTGCA
>JAZNNZ010000064.1:0-1845 GCA_045580525.1 Acutalibacteraceae bacterium | reverse complement strand
AAAAAAACGTATACTACGTAATTGTCAAAAAAAAAGTAGAAAAAGATGTTGTTGACAAGGTTAGGGAATTTATTGTTGATAATTCAGAATTAAAAATAGCCGACTATGTTGGCATTGACGAAACATCAAAACGTTACTATCCAAACGATTCTCTTGCATCTACAGTATTGGGTTTTGTTGGTGACGATAATCAAGGACTTGCAGGACTAGAATTATATTACGATAATGATCTTACCGGCATCGCAGGTCGTGTAGTTGCAGCAAAAAATGCTAAGGGCACTGATATGCGCTTTAGCTATGAAAAGGTTGAGGATGCGGTACAGGGAAACTCATTGGTTTTAACAATAGATTCGTATATTCAATACGTTTGCGAAAAATATCTTGATATTGCGGTAGAGCAAGAGCAAATAGAAGAACGTGGCGCTGTAATTGCAATGAATGTAAATACAGGCGCTATATTGGGTATGGCTGTTAGCGGTGATTTTAATCCAAACGAACCGTTTAAATTGTCAACCGAGGATCAAGCAAAGGTTGACGAAATTGCCGATGAAGCCGAAAAAGAAAAATTAAGAAAGGATCTTCTTAATCGTCAATGGCGAAACAAAGCTGTATCCGATACGTATGAACCCGGTTCGGTATTTAAGATATTTACTGCCGCTGTTGCACTTGAAGAAGATTTAATTACAGCTAAAAGCACATTTAACTGCAGTCACACTTACATTGTTGCAGGTCGCCCGTACCATTGCCATGATAAAAAGGGAGGACACGGAATACAAACCTTGCAGCAATCTATATCAAATTCGTGCAACCCAGCGTTTATTCAGATCGGGCAGTTGATGGGTAACGATATTTTTTCAAAATATTTTAGCGCATTTAATTTAACAGGTAAAACAGGTATTGACCTTCCCGGTGAGGCGGCTCCATATTACCATGCCGAAAGAGGTCCCACAGAGCTTGCATCATCATCATTTGGTCAGACTTTTAATATTACACCTATTCAAATGATAAGTCTTGCGGCAACATCGGTAAATGGTGGCTATGCTGTAACGCCACACGTTGTTGAAAAAATAATTGACAGCGACAAAAACGTTGTTGAAAGCTTTATAGTTGATAACCGCAAGCAAGTAATTTCAGAAAGCACTTCTGCAACTATGAGAACTATGCTTGAATATGTGGTTCAAAACGGCGCCAAAAATGGTATAGTTTCAGGTTATAGAGTGGGCGGCAAAACTGGTACTTCTCAAAAGGTATCAAAGATATTGGCAACCGGTAATTCTCACTTGTACATAGGTTCTTACGTTGGTATTGCACCTATAGATGACCCCGAAATAGCAGTGTTTGTTATGTTAGACGAGCCAACGGGGGCCAACTATTATGGTAGCTTAATTTCGGCACCGGTTGGTTCAAAAATTATGACTGACATTCTTCCGTATATGGGTTATGAACCACATTATTCACAAGAAGAACTTGATAAAATTTCGGTTTCTGTTCCGGATGTTACAGGGGAGGAAATAGCTGCGGCTAAAACTAGAATTAATAGTTCTAAATTATCATATAAGGTTATTGGAAACGGTGAGACTGTTGTAAAGCAATTGCCAGAAGCAGGAAGTTCAGTGTACAATGGTGGTATGGTGATTTTATATACCGAGGAAAGTGAATCGCAAACAGCCACAGTACCGAATTTGATAGGACTCAATGCAAACGGTGTTAATTCTGCAGCGGCTGCCGCAGGAATAAATGTTGAATTTTCGGGTAATGTATCTTCGAGTACGGTTTTGTCTTATGCGCAAGATATTGCCGCGGGCGAAACGGTGTCACTTGGACAAATAGTTACTGTTTATTTTA
>JAZNNZ010000063.1:0-2350 GCA_045580525.1 Acutalibacteraceae bacterium | reverse complement strand
GAGTGCGACGCCGATAAGGTTATTGTTAAAGGAGAAAAAAGTTTACCAAAAGAATTGAATTAGATTTAACAGGTTGTGAATATCAATACGATATGCACGAAAGAATAAAAGCGGCTTTTGATTTTCCCGACTGGTATGGTATGAATTGGAATACTTTTTGGGATTTACTTTGTTGCGAGTGCGACGCCGATAAGGTTATTGTTAAAGGAGAAAAAAGTTTACCAAAAGAATTGGATAATGCCGTTGAAATAATGCATGAGCTTTTAGACGATACTATTGTGTTCCGCAAAAAATATAATTGTGCGCCATTTTCATACGAAGTTATAGATTAAAGCGTTATTTAACTAGTTAATCACACCATACGGAGGTAAATAGTATGAAAATGATGGATTGTGTTGAAATCACTTTAGAAAAAAGCGAGTATAGTAAAGAAGGCGTTCACAAAGGCATGCAAGGATGGATTTGTTTAGAAGAAAAATCCAATGGTTATTGGCTTGTGAATTTCCCTCAATTGGGAGAAAAAGAAGATATTGCAACAATTTCAGTGAAGGAAAATGATTTAAAACTTATTCCTAAAATGGATGCAAGCATAAACGAAAAAATTAAAGCTATATTTGAAGATTGAAGAAAAAGCTGTTTTTTATTTAAATTATTGACAAAAAGCGGTTTTGTGCTAAAATTTTTAATGTAAACAAACTTTAAGGGGTTGTTATTATGAGACAGTATTTATTACCAAAAGATAAAAAATACTATAAGGTTAATTTGCATTGCCACTCTACCCTTTCTGACGGCAAGGCTACCCTAGATGAATTAAAAAAACAGTATAAAGCAAAGGGTTATGCTGCGGTTGCCTTTACAGATCACTTTGTTATGCCTGACGTAAGACACCTTACCGATGATGATTTTATTGCCATACTTGGTACCGAACTTGCGGTAAATGAGCCAAATATGAAGCGTTACGATGACGGTAAAACCTATCACATTAACCTTATTGCAAAAACTCCCGATGTTAAATATTCTTGGGATGATTACAAACCAATGGAATATTCTGTTGAAGGTATGAACAAAACTATTAAAACCGCAAAAGAAAACGGATTTATTGTATCATATAACCACCCATTTTGGTCTTTACAATGGCCAACCGATTATTTGGGTCTTAATGGACTATACGGTATGGAAATTAACAATACCGATGCCACCACATTAAATTTAGGAGAATCTTTAAGAGATTACCTATATATGTGTAACACTGGCAAAAAGCTTATTCCAATTGCAGCGGATGACAACCATAACAAACGAGGCTTCACCGGACTATTTGCCGACAGCTTTGGCAGTTATAATATGGTTGCTTGCGAAAGCCTAACCTATGAAAACATTATAAAAGCTTTGGAAAATGGCGAAGGCTATGCTTCAACAGGTGTTGAAATTAAAGAGCTTTACGTTGAAAACGGTAAAATTCACGTTAAATGCTCCCCTTGCTGTCAGGTTACAATGTACCGTGGTGGCAGACGCGCTTGGGATACTGTTAAAAGCGATAAGGACGATATAACCGAAGCTAGTATTGGCATTGAGGTTGAAAACAGCTATATTCTTATTGAGTGCACTAACTCTAAGGGACAGCGCGCAGTAACCAGAGCATATTTTGAATTTGCAAGATAGAAAGACAAAGTAAAAGGCCACTCAAAATGAGTGGCCTTTTTATTTTATAAATTATTTTCTTTTAAATAATTTACATAGTTTTCATAAAATTCTACTGCTTTTTTACCGCCCGGACAGGGTTTAAAGTTTGTTGGGGTAAAGAAACCGCTTAACATAAAGGTGCCAATTTTTTCAACGTGGGGATAAACGCCCTTTAGCTGTGATTCGTAACCATCAGGACCAAAGAAACCGCCATTTTCAAAGCGGGGATAAAGTCTATATTCATCGCCAAAATTAAAGGCTTCGCAGTTGGCCCAGAAGTGAATTCCGCTTTTTTTACAGCTTTCGCCGAGTCGAGCATAAATTTCACTTGCTCTTTTTACTGATAGAACGCTCTGCCCTACCATATCTTGAGGCATTATAATTTCAAAATCAACATCGTTATTTTCAAAATAGTTAAGTAGCTCTTCATTAACGGTGGTCTTGCTTCTGTCCTCATCGCAAATAAAGAAAGGACTAATAATTAAAGGCATTACGGGACTTAACTCATCGCGCTTATCTGAAATAACCTTATGACGTGCAAATTCTTCTACTGCATAATAGTTAAAGTTTGCTTCTTCCGACTGATACCAACCGTAAAATGAAGAATATTTTGAATATAAATTAAATAGCTCTTCCATAATTTCGGGGTTGTTTTCTAAGTGGCTGTCAT
>JAZNNZ010000062.1:0-9186 GCA_045580525.1 Acutalibacteraceae bacterium | reverse complement strand
TCAATCTGTCTGATTCTTTCACGAGTAACGTTAAATTCGCTTCCCACTTCTTCTAATGTATGACAGCGGCCATCTTTAAGTCCAAAACGAAGACGAATAACCTGTTCTTCACGGTGTGTCAAAGTTTTTAATACGGTATCAATATCTTCATTAGTAATTGTCTTAAATGCTGCTTCATCTGGTGCTAAGGCATCTTCATCACGAATAAAGTCCATAAGTCTTGAATCTTCTTCGGGACCTATGGGTGTTTCCATAGATACAGGTTCTTGTGCTACACGCATAATTTCACGAACGCGTTCAACAGAAAGATCCATTCTTTCAGCAATCATTTCTTCTGTAGGTTCATTACCGTTTTCATGTAAAAGTTGGCTTTGAACCTTCTTTAGACGGTTAATGGTTTCTACCATATGAACGGGAATACGAATGGTTCTTGCCTGGTCTGCAATTGCACGGGTAATTGCTTGTCTAATCCACCAAGTAGCATAGGTTGAAAACTTAAAGCCTTTGGTATGATCAAATTTTTCAACCGCTTTAATAAGACCTACGTTACCTTCTTGAATTAAATCTAAAAAGTGCATTCCACGGCCAACGTATTTTTTTGCAATACTAACAACCAAACGCAGATTGGCTTCGGTTAATCTCTGCTTTGCATTAACGTCGCCTTCGGTAATTTTAATGGCAAGTTCAATCTCTTCATCACCAAGAAGCAGTGGAACCTTACCAATTTCTTTTAAATATACCTTAACCGGATCATCCAATGCGATGTTGTCCATATTTAAGCTGTCATCAAGATTTTCAGCTTCCATCTCTTCAAATTGAAGGTCATCTAAGGTGGGCTCTACAAAATCAAGATCTAATACAGGTGGCTCTGCCTCTAAAGATTCAAGATCATCAGGCACTTCCTCTGCAAAATCATCATCCAATTCCGGCTCTTTATAGCTGTCCTTTGGTTCTTGCTTTATTACCTTTTCTTTCTCATCCATCTTTTTTTACCTTCTTTTCTATAAGATTATTCATAAATTCGGTCCAGTCATCGTCCCCCATAGACTCAACGGGACCGCTTGAAATTTTATTTTTTTCTTCTTTTAATACCTTAATGGCATCATTCAATATTTGCTTATAATTTTCACCAATAACGCTATTTATTGAAATTCCTGTAATGTAACCCACTTCTTTTGCAGTATATTCTCTGGCAATTAAAGAAACATCAATATCTGAACCGCGATTATATAGCTCAAGAATGTCTGTAAAAATCTTTTTACATAATGACGATATAAAGTCATCACTATCTAAAGTAATATCTTTAATAACGTCGGGGTGCCTTAGCATTACGCCAATAATGGTTTCTTCTGCAGATACTCCACGTTTATATTTTGCGCTATCGGGGTTTGGCATATCTCTGCTAATTTTTGGTGAAATTATTTGTTTAATTTCATCATTGTGCTGTTTTTTACGGAACTTTTGCTTATTTTCTTTTATTTTATCTAAAATTGTTGTTTTAGATACTGCATATTTATCAGCAAGTCTTCCAGCATACATATCAACAGCAATGTCATCATTGGTTTGAGCCAACACTTCAGCCGCTTTGTTTAAATAAATAACCTTATCGGCATTTGTATTTAAATCTAGTCCGCTTGCGGCTTTATAAAGCTTATAATCTATATCACTTGATGCACCGTCTAAAAGTGCCGCAAATTTATCAGCACCGCTATTTTTAATGAATTCATCAGGATCTTTGCCATCAGGAATATTAACTACGCGAACATTTATGCCGATTGCCGAAAGAGTGCTTAACGCGCGTTCTGTTGCTTTTTGACCCGCAGCGTCGCTATCCATAATAATCACTATTTCATTGGTATATCTTGAAATTAAACGAGCTTGTTCGTCTGTAAATGAAGTGCCAAGTGCCGCTACAGTATTTTTAAAACCAGCTTGATGAAGTGAAATAACATCCATATTGCCTTCAACAAGAATAATTCTATCGTTACAAAAAGCCTTTGCGTGATTCATACCAAAAAGATGGTGGCTTTTTTTGTAAATCAGCGTATCGGACGTGTTTATGTATTTACCGCCTTTATCAAGCGTATCGTTAGGATTTTTTCTACCCGAAAAACCAATAACTCGTTTTTGAAGGTCTATAATTGGAAACATAACCTTATTTCTGAAACGGTCATAATAGCCTTTTTGACCTTTAATTACCACACCCGCTTCTACCATATCAAAAAGACTATAGCCTTTTTCTTTAAGATGTTTAATAAGACCATCCCAGCTGTCAGGTGCGCAACCTAAACCAAAATGAGTTATTGTTTCTTTAGTTAGACCACGGATTGTTAAATAGTTATATGCCCACATTCCTTCTTTTGTGAACATATAATTATAATAAAACTTTGCGGCTTCGCGATTAATCTCATAAAGCTTGGCTTTAAGCTTTAACATTGAATCATCATAACCACTTTCCGGAATTTGAACACCGGCACGGTCGGCCAAAAGCTTTAGTGCTTCAACGTAATCAAGATTTTCTATTGATTTGACAAAGGTAACCACATCTCCGCCGCTACCGCAGCCATAACAATAATAGGAATTACTATCCGGGTAAACGGTAAATGAGGGTGTTTTTTCACTATGAAAAGGACAAAGCCCCTTTAGGTTTTTACCTGCCCTTTTTAAAGCTACGTATGGAGCTATAACGTCTTCAATTGGGTTACGATATTTTATGTCCATAATAACTTCATCAGGTATTCTCATTTATAGCTCCCACCTTTCTTTTATAGTTTACCAAGATTTTGGAATGAAAATGTCTGAATAAACGTTTATTGCATAATGATCGGTCATACCTGCAATATAGTCGGTAATTGCCGCTACTTTACCATCGCGGTCAATATCAACTCTATATTCTAACGGAAGCCTGTCGGGGTTTTCGTAAAAATATTTAAAAAGACCTTCTATAATGCCATAAACCTTTGATTCTTCTTTTTTTGCAACGGGATTTAGATAAACATTATCGTACAACCAACGGTGCAACGTATCAAAATGCTTTTGGCATTCATCATCAAATTTAATTAGGTATTTATCACTATTGTCTATAAGATTTTTTACAAATGTATTTATACGGTTACTTTTACCAATACCTAAATAGGCTTTAATGTCAAAATCTATATCATCTTCACTTATTACCTTACCACGAACAGCATCGTCTATATCGTGATTCATATAAGCAATTTTATCGGCAATTCTGACAATCTGACCTTCTAAAGTATTTGGTAAAACACCTCTTGTATGGTTTTTAATACCATCTAAAACCTCGGCTGTAAGGTTTAAGCCTTTAAAGTTTCTTTCCACATACTCACAAACTCTGGCGCTTTGATCAAAATGACGGAAGCCGCCTTCTACAATTTCATCCAGAGCGCGTTCACCGGCATGTCCAAACGGAGTATGTCCAAGGTCGTGTCCCAAAGATATTGCTTCTGTAAGATCTTCGTTTAATCTTAAAGCGCGAGCAATGGTACGCGCAATTTGAGCAACCTCTAACGTATGGGTTAATCTTGTACGATAGTGATCATCTTCAGGCGCTAAAAAAACCTGAGTTTTATGTTTTAATCTTCTAAAAGATTTGCTATGTATTATTCTATCTCTATCTCTTTGAAATTCGGTTCGCAATTCACAGGGTTCTTCTGAAATTTTACGACCTTTGGTTTCGGAGCTTAGTTTTGCATTTTCTGATAGTATAAGCTTTTCGTTTTGTTCGGTAATTTCTCTGATTGTCAAGAAAACACCCCTTTATTATATTATCTATATATATTATTAGACTAAAATTAAGAAATTCCTTTAAAAAAAGTAAAATTCTTCCTTAATTTTTTCAAATTTAATGTTTCCACAGCTTTTTTCTTCAATTTTTGATAAAAAAGCTTCTTCTTGTTCTTTTTGCACCACAACTACCGCACTGATTTTTTCGGTATATTCCCCTTCTTCTAGTTTTAAACCCATGGTGCTGCAAATGTTTGAAATAAGTGACATGTCTTTATAATCAAACTCACCTTTAAAAAATGAACAAAGTTGCATTTCAACCGTTTGCGCAAAATTTAAAACTTCACTAGCGGCATCGGAATAAGCATGTGTAAGACCGCCGGTACCTAATAAAATGCCACCAAAATAACGTGTAACCACTATACAAGCGTTACAGATATTATTGTATTTTAAAACGTCGTAAATAGGTTTACCCGCAGTACCGTGTGGCTCACGGTCATCAGAATATTTTTCGTGTTCACGGGTAATATAAGCGTAACAATTATGCTTGGCATCGTGATATTTAGAAGAAATTTTGTTAATAAACTCTTCGGCTTCTTGCTTTGTGCTACACGGAGAAATATTGGCTATAAACCTAGAACGTTTAACCGATATTTCAGCACTTGCCGCTTCTTTTATGGTTTTATAAACCAATATTTTCACCTCTTTAAAGAAAAAAATCCGCAACAAAAGTTACGGATTGTGTAAAATGCTATTATTTATTTTCCATTTGGAAACGCTTTTTAAATCTGTCTACACGACCGCCTGTATCAACCAGCTTTTGTTTGCCGGTAAAGAACGGATGACAATTTGAGCATATGTCAAGACGAATGTCTTTTTTTGTAGAACGAGTTGTAAATTCATTACCGCAGGCGCATTTTACTGTGGTTTCCTCATACTTTGGATGGATATCCTTCTTCAATTAAGGCACCCCCTTCAAAATCTTTAACAGTGATATATTATCACATATTCACTTAAAAAGCAAGTGTTTTTTTATATTTTTTAATCTTTTTAAATATATTATTTAAAACTACGATTTTTAAGGGTTTCATACCATTCAATAACCTTAAATTTGATTTGATATTTTGGAGCGTTTGTAACGATATTTTCTGTTTTATTAGACACTACCGAACCCAAAGAACGGTTGGTGGCAGACGGTATACAAACAGACGGAAAAATTACGCACCACCAATTTTTACCCCTGCCGCTGCCTATTACTACTTTTAGCGCATCATACTCCCCCGCGGGAAGCGTGAAGTTTTCATAAACTCGAGTATCAAAAAATGCTTTACCCAACGAAACCTCTACATCATAATTAAATCCATTTTCTAAAATAACCTTTTTAGCTTCGTTTTTAAAAACAGGTATCATATCTTCTGCTGTTTCTTTTGCTAAAATTAGGTTTTCTTTATCTTTAAAAGCATTTTCTCCCACCAATAAAATTCTGTCTCTAACCTTTAGTTTTAAGGTCTGATCGGCTTTGGTGTCAGAATTTGCAACAACGTGCAAACGCAAAAGATTTTCTTTTAACTCTAAACAAGAAGCATCAAACCCTGAAAAAGACACTAATATACTTATAACCAACCCCATACAAACTGCAATTGTAAATTTTTTTAATCTCATAAAAAATACCTCCGCATATTGTTGTAATCACAATATTGACGAAGGTAAATTTTTTTATTCAATTATTATTGCATTTTCTTCAGTTTTACACAAATAGCACTCATAATTTTGCTCTTTGAAATCTTCATAAGCAGAAAAAGCAGAAGTAAAATCCGAAAAAAGCCCAAACACAGTAGGCCCCGCGCCCGAAAGACCTGCAGCAACGCTATTAAAAGACGATATTTTATTAATTAACATTTGCTTTTCTTCTTTATCGTCTAAAACGTCTAAAAATCTGTTGCCTATTGCGTTTTTAAAAGGTTTTTCTTGTTCTAAACAAGTAATAAAATCTTCTGTAAACCTTCTAGTTTCAAAACCTACTGAATCTATTTTTTCGTACATTGTTTTAGTAGAAGTTTTATTGCCCTGCTTTATGAGTAGCACGTTATATTCGCCTAAAAACTTCAGACCGTATAAATCTTCACCAATGCCTTTGGCTCTTGCAGTTCCACCCATTAAAAAGAAGGGTACGTCCGCACCAAGTAAAACCGCTAAATCTAAAAGTTGTTCATAATTTAAAGGAGAATTATAATACTTATTCAAAGCTAAAACCGCTGCGGCGGCATCTGCACTGCCACCACCAAGACCGGACACAAGCGGAATTCTTTTTATAACGTGGCATTTTGCACCGCCTGGCAGTTCCGCCATTTCATAAAAAAGTGAAATTGCTTTAAAAACAAGATTATCTTGGTTTTCAATTGTTTTAACGTTTGTTGAAACTTCAATTTCACCATTGGTTATATCAATATACAACGTATCAAAAAGTGATATTGATTGCATAATTGTATCAATATCGTGATAACCGTCAGGACGTTTGTTTAAAACGTCAAGTGTAAGATTTATTTTTGCATTAGCAAATGCTGTAATACCCATTAAGCATTAAGCTCCTTTATAAATTCGCCCACCCTTTTTATAGCTTCTTTAAGGTGTTCAACACTATAACAATAAGATGCTCTTACAAAGCCTTCACCACATTCGCCAAAAGCAGAACCGGGCACTAATGCAACCTTTTTTGCATATAAAAGCTTTTCACAAAATTCATCACTGGTTAGCCCCGTTGACTTAATTGATGGGAAAACGTAAAACGCGCCCTTTGGTTCAAAGCAATCAAGTCCTATTTCTCTAAAACCATTAACTACAATTCTTCTGCGATTATCGTATTCCGATTTCATTTTCTTAATGTCATTATCGCCGTGTTTTAGTGCTTCAATAGCAGCGTATTGGCTTGTTGTGGGGGCGCTCATAATTGCAAATTGATGAATTTTGGTCATAACTGCAATAATCTCTTTTGGTCCTACAGCATACCCTAAACGCCAACCTGTCATTGAATAGGTTTTTGAAAAGCCTGAAATAACAACGGTTCTTTCCTTTAATCCGTCAATTTCAGCCACAGAACAATGTCTGTCATTGCTATATGTAAGTTCGGCATAAATTTCATCAGAAATTACAAAAAGATTATTTTTAATAATTTCATCTTTAATTGCAGTAAGTTCTTCTCGGTTCATAATAGCGCCTGTTGGATTACCAGGGTATGGCAAAATTAAAGCCTTTGTTTTGCTTGTTACCTTTTCTGCAATTTGTTCAGTAGTTAAAACAAAGTTATTATCTGCTTTAAGCTCAATAATTACAGGTATACCACCTGCTAATTTAACAATTGGTTCATAGCAAACAAAGCTAGGTTCCGGAATAAGAACTTCATCCCCCGGACGCACCAAGCTTCTTACAGCTAAATCAATAGCTTCGCTACCGCCCACCGTTACTACAACTTCATTTTTAGAATCATATTCTAAACCATATTTGCGGTCTAAAAACTTACAAATTTCAACGCGTAATTCCTCCATACCGCGATTAGCTGTATAGCGTGTTTTACCGTTATCAAGCGAAGCGATACCTGCGCTTCTTATATGCCAGGGCGTATAAAAATCAGGTTCACCTACACCTAACGATATAACGTCGGTCATTGTTTCGGTTATATCGAAAAACTTTCTAATCCCGCTGGGTTTAATATTTAAAGCCTCGGGATTTAAATATTTATTATAATCTATCACAGTGAAATGCTCCCTCTGTCGTCTCTGTCTTTATCACAAAGCATTACGTCAAGCTCTTTATAACGACGTAATACAAAGTGTGTAGCGGTTGATAAAATACTGTGCATTGGCGCTAGTACTTTACCAACAAACATTGCAACTTCCTGGAAGGTTTTACCCTTAACGATTACGCATAGATCATAGCCGCCGCTCATTAAATAAACCGACTCTACTTCATCAAAGCGCATAATTCTTTTTGCGGTTTCTTCAAAACCTGTATCGGTTTCAGGAGAAACTTTTAGCTCAATTAACGCTGAAACATAGGCGCCATCAAGCTTTTCCCAGTCTATAACTGCCTTATAACCGCAGATCAAACCCGCCTTTTCCATATCGGCAATTTCTGTTTTTACTGCGTCTTCGTTAAGACCTGTCATAACAGAAAGGTCTTTTAAAGAATATCTGGCGTTTTTTGCAAGTAGTGATAAAAGTTGTCTGTTCATTTTTATTCTCCTTTAGAGCATTTTATAAAATTCGTTTAAGATTTCTCCGTTTATTGTTTTGCTTGATTTATAGTTTTTATTAAAAGCAAAGCTCAGTTCATTTTTTGTGTCACAAAAGCCAAACGAACCGTTATAACCGTTATGACCAAACCTTACTTTTTCTAACGATTTATCGCTATCCATATATTGGAACTGATAACCATAACCGCGATAACCCCACTGTGTTGAAAAACGGTTATCTTCAAGTGCTTTAATTAATTGATTTTTAGAAATAAGCGGTTTTTTAAAACCGTTAAAACTTGCATACATTTTTGCAATATCTAAAGCGTTTGAAACGCCACTTGCGGCAGGAGCAACGCTCATTCTGCCTAAGGTTGTGTTCATCCAATCATAAAAAGGTCCTCGGCACCAGCCTTTGCTGATATCGCGGGTTTGTTCTACCACAAATCGACCATCGTTAATATATGGTTCATCAACGATATCTACTACCCTTTGAGCTACTTCTTTAGGTGCGCCGACGTATAAATTTTTTAGTCCTAGTGGTTTTTTTATTTCATCTTCAACTAAGGTTTGAAAATCTTTGCCGGTTACTAAACAAGCAAGATTGCCCGCAAGCCATCCAAAAGTCATAGTGTGGTATGTGAAATTCACGCCCGGTGTTTCAAGCGGGGTTAATTCACACATACGGTTTGCCATATAGTTCCAATCTAAAAAGTCAGAAGCTATAAGGTCGCTTTGTTCACGGTAAAGTCCGGCTGTCATACCAAGAATTTGCCCAACCGTAACGTTTGCTTTAAAGCCGGGCCAATAATACGATACCTTTTGGTTATAATCTAATAATCCGCGCTCTGCCATTATATGAACAAGTGTTGCGCATACACCCTTTGTGGTTGAGAAGATAGGAAAAATATGATCTTCAGTTATTTTTTCTTTTTTTGAAAAATCGGTAAATCCTACGTTTGCATTTACTATGCATTTATCTTTGTGAAACACCACAAACTGCATACCGTTTTCACGGCCGCTTTCTACCGCTTTATTAAGATAATCGTAAACCTTACCTTCTAAACTCATAATTTCACCTAAAAATAACCATATATATAAAAATTATATAAAATTATATATAAAAAGTCAATTAAAAAAACGATATACAGCTTTTCTGCATAGACTAAAATGGAGAGGAGCATAAAAAATGCAGAGCAGTACTAAACTTTTCG
>JAZNNZ010000061.1:0-2555 GCA_045580525.1 Acutalibacteraceae bacterium | reverse complement strand
TTTTTGCCAATAAAATTTAAAAAGCCTAAAACAATAAAAACAATGCCACTTGCAAATATTGAAATTGTTTTTATGTGTTTTAAAAAAATTGGTACGCTCATTGGTAGGTCTGTAATAAATAAAGGTTCAATTAAAAGACATACACCAAGCATTATTTGCGCAACACCTAAAAAGTTGTTAGGTATAGGAGCTTTCACTTCATCGTTTTGTTTAATAAGTAAACAAAACACTGTTATAAATACTGCCGCCGCTATAAGTATAATATTTAAAATATCGCCGGTTGCTTCGTAGCTTTCATAATAAAAGCCTGTTAACGGATCGGTCATAAACATTAACTGAGAAACTCTTATAGCGTTAACAATTAAAAAAGTAAAAGTGAAAGAAATTATAAAAAATATCCTTTTCGTATTTATCACCTTACTAGTATATTTCATAAAATTCGCTGTAGCCCAGTTCAATAAGCTTATCTTTTTGGAATTTTACGTTTTTATTTTTCTTGGTAACCATAACGGTTTTACCACTAGCTCTTTCCATTGCCGCTTTTTTAAAGGTATCGGCAACGCTATCACTACTAGCCTTTTTGTCTACCAAATAGCAAACACCGGGAGTTTGTGGTGGTTCAAAGCCGCGGTCGGCAAGAATTGTTAAAATTCTTTCAAAACCAATTGAAAAACCACAAGCGGGGGTAGGTGCAGCGCCAAATTTTCCAATCATTTCATCATATCTGCCGCCACCCGCAACCGAAAGGCCAAGCTCATCCATAGTAATTTCAAAAATGGTTCCTGTGTAATAACCCATACCGCGCACAAGTGTTGGATCGTACTTAACGCTAAAGCCTTCTGCTCCTGTTGCGGTAATGTTTTTAATAATTTCATTAATATTATCGTTTGGTACAGATTTTTCAACGTTTTCTGTATATGCTTTTGCAACGTCTTCAGAAAAACCACTTTTAATTAATTCGTTATAAACGCCTTCTGCGCCAATTTTATCCATTTTGTCTAAAATTATAAAGGCATCGTCAATTTTTTCTTCTGCAATACCGCTAATGGCTGCAGTTTCTTTTAAAATTTTACGGTCATTTATTCTAACGGTAAAATCTTTAAATCCTAAAGAAACCAATAGGGTAGAGGTTGCTAAAATAAGCTCGGTTTCTGCAAGGTTGGTGTTATCTCCAAGTATATCAATATCGCATTGCATAAACTGTCTGAATCTGCCCTTTTGTGGTCTGTCTGCACGCCAAACATAGCCAATTTGCATAGCTTTAAACGGAGAATACAATGAATCCTGATTATTTGCATAATATCTTGCAAGCGGAAGTGTAAGATCGTATCTTAAGCCGCAGTCAACCGCGGTTGATATATCTTCACTCTTTTCAAGCTTTTCGCCGCGCTTTAAAATTTTAAAAATTAATTTTTCGTTTTCGCCGCCCTGTTTGCCTGTAAGATTTTCAATATGCTCAATGCAAGGAGTATCAATAGCGGTAAAACCATAAGAAGAATACACCTCTTTAATTTTGCCACTAACGTAATCTCTTAATTTCTGATCTTTGGGTAATCTGTCAACAGTACCTTTAATAGGTGTTTTAATAAGCTTCATTTAATACCAAACATCCTTAAAGTATAATTATAAAGATATTATATAATAATTATTATTTAAATGCAATATTCATTTTTAATTTAAAGCAGATATAAGTATTACATATTTTCATATTTTTACCTATTATATAGGTTAAAAACTTCTTGACTTTAAGGGCGTAAAGTCATATAATTAAAGTAGATTATAATCGAAAGGAAAGATTAAGCATTATGAAAAAGATTTTTGGCATTGCTTTAACACTTATTTTAAGCGTTTGTTTAGTATGTGTTTTAGCAGTAAATGCAAATCCTGCTAACTTAACCATTACAGCTGATCAAATTAGTGGTATTGCAGGTACAACAGTAGATGTTAAAGTAACCATGTCCAATAATACAGAATTTGGTGCTTTAGCGTATAATTTAAGTTTTGATAATACAAAGCTAACATTAGTTTCTGTAGATAAGTCACTTGTATTACCTGAAGGTTATGAAAATGATCATTATGATAGTAGTATTACTACCGCTAACAATAAAGGTAGGTTTGTTCAGGGTTGGTTACCTGAAGAAAGTTCAGAACCCGGCGTATTTGCACCAAACATTACCTATAATGGTGTAATTGCAACCTACAAATTCACAATTAAAGAAGATGTAGAAGTTGGCACCGAAATTCCACTTACCATTACTATTGGTGACTGCTACTTAAACGATTTGGATTCAACAGAGGTAGAAGTAACACCTGTTGCTGGTAAAATTACCGTTACAGCTTGCGACCACGCAGGTAACGAAAACGTTTTAACAGAAACAAAAACTCCTAACTGTACTGAACCCGGCGAAAAGAGCGCTAACTGCTCTGTTTGCGGCAAATTAATTACAGAAGAAATCCCAGTTGTAGAAAATGCTCACGCATGGGGCGATTACACAGAAACCGTTCCCGGTACATGTACAACTCCTGCAACATTAACAAGAGTTTGTGCTCATAAT
>JAZNNZ010000060.1:0-14125 GCA_045580525.1 Acutalibacteraceae bacterium | reverse complement strand
GAAAGGCGGGTAAAAAATTGAACTGGTTAAAGGAAGCTGAAAAGGAGTTAAAAAGTCAAGGGTTTAGGCTTAAAGCTACAGAAAACATTAAAGAAAGAATTGGCGTATTAAGCAAGCTTCCCTCTTCTAAAGAAATGATCGAGCAAAATTTAGAACTGTATAATCAGTTAGAAGCACTTTATAAGCTGACAGAACTGTGTGAAAGGGCGCTTAACTGCTTACCGCAACTGGAGCGTGAAATTTTGACCGAGTTTTATATTACTCCGCACAAAGATCACGTTGATTATATTTGCACCATACACGCGGTTGAAAAGAGCACGGTTTACAGAATTAAAAAACAGGCGTTAGAACAGTTTTCTAACATTATGTTTGGCGCTTGTTAAAAAAAGAAAAAGCGTAGCAATATTGCTACGCTTTTTTATTTATTCTTCAGGTTCAGTACTGCTTACAGGTGTGCTACTAGTATTAGGATCTGCCTTTTTAACAAAAACTATAATTTTACTGTCTCTGCCAACCTTAGTGCCCATTTCAGGTGTTGTTTTAACAACCGTTCCTGCTTCACCGGTGCCTTCGGTAGTTTCAATAAATTCAATAGCAGAAGGCTCAATACCAAGCTCTAAAAGAGCAATATAACCTTCGATTTTGGTTTTGTTTTTGATTGTATATGGAATATTAACCTTTTCTGGTCCTAGAGAAATAACTACAGAAATTTCTGTATCTTTTACAACGCTGGAACCTTTGGCGGGTGTTTGAGAAATAATTTTTCCCTTTGCAACGCTGTCTGAATATTGTTTGCTTCCAACCTTATAGGTAAATATTCCCTTATAGGCAACGTTTTCTTCAATTTCTGAATAAATTTTGCCGGTAAGGTCGGGTACTTCGTAAAGCTTTTCAGAGCGACTTACCGTGGTGCTGGTTATACTTACCGTTTCAACGCTGGTTAAGCTTTCAATAGAAGTGTTATCTACCTTTGGTGCGCTAAAAATACTATCTCCAAAGAAGGTAAAAACCACAATTAAAGCAACAACAATTAATGCACCAACCGTAATTGCGGCTGCCTTTAAAGCCGCCATTTTATCTGCTTTTTTAAATTTAGGCTTATTGTCCTTTGCGTCCTTTTTATCAGAAGTCTTCTTTTCTTTAGACTTTGGTTCTTTAACTACTACCGGTAGTTCTTCTTCCTCGTCTTCGCTTAAATCGTTTTTAAACTCATCCATGCTGCTTGTTCTATCATCGGGTAAAATTTGAAGCGCATTTGCAAGAGCAATTAAAACGTTATGTGGAATTTCTTCTGCAAGGCGTTTTGGGAATGACATATTGTCATTTTCAATTCTTTGTGTAGCTTCTGCAGGTGGGTTACCAATAAGTGCTTTAAACATTGTTGCGGCAAGACCGTAAACGTCGGTCCATTCGCCATCAACAGTTTTTTGATGACCATACTGTTCAATAGCGGCATAACCTGCATAAATTTGCGGAGCTAAATCGCCTTTGGTGGTTCTAACCGATGCAATTGAAAAATCTGTAAGTCTTAACTTACCGTCACGACCAACAATAATGGTTTCAGGACTTATTGCTCTATGAATAATTCCTACTTTGTGTAAACGACTTATTGTTTTAATTAAAGGCATAAATAATGGTTTTGCCTGTTCCCAAGTGAGTGTGCCACCCTGACGAAGCAGGTAATCTCTTAAGTTAATACCGTGAGTGTATTCGGTTACTCTATATGCGGTACCGTTTTCTTCAAAGATGTTTATAACGGGATAAATTCCTGCGGTATCTGTTAAGGTTTCAAGCTTTTCAGAAAGTTCCAAAAAGTCCATAATGCCGGAATTGTAAGAGAATGCGCTGTCCTTTTTAACGCGAACAGCCACACCATCTTTACGCTGACAAACGCCACCGGGATAGTATTCTTTAATTCTTACGATTTTTTCTTCTTGCTTATCAAAGCCAAGATAGGTTATACCGTCACCACCGTATATTAACATTTTACCTACAATATATCTGCCTTGTAAAACGGTTTTTAGTTCTAGTGCGTGTGGTGGTGTTGGAGCTTCGGTATCAAACCCGCAGATAGGACAAATTTCTTGACCATCATTGTCTCCCATACAGCCCATACATAAACGATCCAAATCTAACATTAAACTTCATCCTTTCTTAAATTCAAGATGTCGGTTTCTAACTGATTTTTAAGTTCTTCTATTGAATTAAACTTTGTTTCATCCCTTAAAAAAGAAACAAATTTAATTGTTGCCTTTTTGCCGTAGATTTTTTCATTAAAATCTAAAATATGCGTTTCCACCAAAATACCTTTTGTTTTAAAGGAAGGTCTTATACCTATATTGGTGATTGAATTATATTCTTTATTATTTATAACCGTTTTGGTAATATATGCACCAAAACGCGGAATTATTAAATCTTTATTAAACCTTTGATTAATCGTGGGAAAGCCAATTGTTCTGCCACGTTTATCCCCCATAATTACGGGAGCGGTAAAGGAGAACTCTTCCCCTAACATTTGGTTGGCTTTTTGTATTTCACCCTCTGTAATAAATTCACGAATTTTTGTGGACGATACGGTAACACCGTTTTTTTGAACTTCATCAGAAATTATTACTTCTGCTTTTTCTTTAAAGTAATCATTAAGCAGCTGTGTATCGCCATTCGCGTTTTTGCCAAACCTAAAGTTATAGCCACAACACAAAACGCTTGGAGAATACTTTTTATCTAGCCACTGTAAAAATTCCAAAGGTGTTTTGTTTTTTATTTTATTAAAATTTAAGGTTTTAACCTTAAAGCCCATATTTTTAATTTTGTTTTGCTTTTCTTTAAAGGGTAAAAGCATACCGCCCTTTTTATGTTTAAGTAAAAATTTTGGAGAGGTTTTAAAGGTTAAACAAATTGGTAAAAGGCCACTGTTTTTAGCATTTTGCAAAACAGACATATGTGCTATATGAAGTCCATCAAAAGTGCCTAAAGCCACAGCCTTACCCTTCATTATTTATCCCCCGTTTATAAATTAGGATTTTCTATGGGACAAATCACCTTTAACGAGCCTTCTTGCGCTAAAGCAAGTCCCAAAAATTTATCTAAATATTTTACACGCAAAATTTCTCCATCCTGCGTTTTTAAACCGTGAATACGTTCTATATCTAATGCCCCGCCATTATAAAAACGGACAGCCTGTTTTTGAGTTACGTTGACAGCTCTGTAAGTTTTTACCGCTTCTTCTGAAGAACGAATGTAACTATCGACATTTTCTTGAAAAAGCTTATCTAGTTCTACAGCTTCTGTTAAGCTAAAACCACCGTTTTCTGTACGAACAAGCTCGGTCATTGTAGCAAAGGACGAAAGTTTTTTGCCAATATCGTTAATTAAGCTTCTTATATATGTACCCTTTGAACAGGTAACCAAAATTTCGGCTTGGTTATTATCAAAGCTTAAGAGTTTAATTTCTGTTATGTTAATTTTGGACTCTTTACGTTCCATCTCTTTGCCCTGTCTTGCTAACTCATAAAGCTTTTGGCCATCTATTTTTTTAGCAGAAAACATTGGCGGTGTTTGCATACTCTCTCCTAAAAAGGAGTTTAAAACGTTTATAAATTCTTCTTTTGTTACCGATTTTTCGCTTTTATTTATTATTTCACCGGTAATATCATAAGAATCTGTTTGTATGCCGAGCATAAGTTTGGCTTTATAGGTTTTAAAACCACTCATAATATAATTTGAAAGTACGCAGGGGCGTCCAACCAAGCATATAAGCACACCGGAAGCTAGTGGATCTAACGTGCCGGTATGGCCTATGCGCTTTTCGCCCGTTATTTTACGAAGCCTTGCTACTACACCAAAGGATGTTATACCCGTTGGTTTATTTATTACCAAAAGCCCTTGCATTATTTTCTCCCAATTATATTACCTTTTTAGCTAAATCCAAAACTGCCTTTTTTGCCTTTTCTAAGTTTCCTGCAATTTCACAGCCTGCCGCCGATTTATGACCGCCACCGCCTAATTGTTTGCAAAATAGCGCAGCATCAATTCCGTCAAAGCTTCTTACAGAAGTTTTAACGGTGCCATCACTTAATTCACGCATTGTAATGGCAATTTTCACCCCTTCAACAGAGCGTGAAATGGCGGTAATTCCATCAAAATCGTCATCCTTACAGCCGCAAGAAAGAAACTCTTTTAATGTTATACCAACAACTGCAATTTTGTTATTTTCATAAAGTTCTAAATTCTTATAGGCTATTTTTTCAAGTTCAATACGGTTTGAGCTTTTTGTATCAAACATAAGCCTGTCTATGCTGCTTGAATCAATACCTATTTTTATAAGCTCTGCCGCTACAATATGTGTATTGGCGGTGGTATTTGAAAACTTAAAGCAACCGGTATCTGTAGAAATGCCAGTATAAAGTGCTTCTGCAATTGTTTTATCAATGTTTACACCAAGTTCCACCAAAATCTTATAAATAATTTCACAGTTTGCGCCAAACGAATCATCTACAAAATTAAGCTTTGCATAATAAGAATTGGTTTTATGGTGGTCAATTGAAAGTTCTATTTTATCTTTATAGTCATCTTTCAAAGAACCCAGTAGGTGTGTACCCGCAACGTCCACCGCAATAACGGTGGGTTTTTTAAGTTCATCCATATTTACAGCCGCTGTAAAGTAAGAGTATTTTTCTGATATTTCATCAGAACAAATTACCCTTCCTTTTTTGCCCAACTGCTTTAATCCCATAAGTAATGCATATGCACTACCTAACGTATCGCCATCAGGACTACGGTGTGTAAGTATTAAAAACTCATCATTTTCTTTTAAAAAATTACAAACTTTATTAAGCAATACTCTTCTCCTATTTATTGAAGCCTTTAATTGTATTCATAATTTCTGCGCTTTTAATTAAAGAATCATCCGCAACAAACTTAAGTTCGGGCACCTTTCTTAATTTAAGCGAGGCACCAAGCTCTCTTCTTAAAAAACCTGCAGCACTTTTAAGTCCTACAACCGATTCCTTTGTTTTTTCTAATCCTTCAATTGCGCTAACGTAAACCGTTGCATAAGAAAGGTCGGCGGCTAAATCAATTTTAACAATGCTTAAAAGTTTACTTACTCTTGGATCTTTTACATCTCTAAGAAGTATTGATAAAGCATTTTGAATGTCAGAAGTTACTCTTCCAATTTTATATGATGCCATATTTTATCCTTTCTAAGCCAAAATATTCAAACTCGAATCAGATTTAAACACTTTAGCTAATCCCTATATTCTTCAACAGCGTAAACCTCAAAGATGTCGCCCTCTTTGATATCATTAAATTTAACAAGGCTGATACCGCATTCATAGCCTTGGGCAACTTCCTTAACGTCATCCTTACCACGACGAAGTGAGTCAATATCGTCATCTGCAATAACAATGCCATCACGAACAAGTCTGATCTTGCTGTTTCTGGTTACCTTACCCGATTGAACGTAGCAACCTGCAACAGTACCAACGGAAGAAATTTTGTAAACCATACGTACTTCAACAGAGCCCTGCTCAACATCTCTGAATTTAGGTGCTTGCATGCCCTTCATAGCGGCTTCAATTTCTTCAATACATTCGTAAATAACTCTGTAGGTTCTTATATCTACGCCATCACGTTCGGCGGTTTCTTTTGCTATTGCGTCAGGTCTTACGTTAAAGCCTACAATAATTGCAGCCGAAGTACCTGCAAGCATAACGTCAGATTCATTGATGGCACCTACGCCACCGTGAATAACCGCAACCTTAACCTCATCATTTGTAAGCTTTTCAAGACTTTCGCGAACTGCTTCAACCGAGCCTTGAACGTCGGCTTTAACAATAATGTTAAGGGTTTTCATATCGCCTTCTTTAAGCTGGGTAAACAGATTATCCAAAGTTACCTTGCTTAAAGCATTGAATTCTGCTTCTTTTTGTTTTTGACGACGTTGTTCAACCAACTGACGAGCAAGTCTTTCATCACTAACTGCGTCAAAGGTGTCCCCCGCTTGTGGAACCTCTGCAAGACCTGTAATTTCAACCGGAACAGAAGGACCTGCGGTCTTTAGTGCTTTTCCATGTTCGTTGGTCATATTTCTGATACGTCCAACAGAAGTACCTGCAACTAAAATATCACCCGCATTAAGTGTACCATTTTTAACAAGCAATGTTGCAACGGGACCTCTACCCTTATCTAAACGAGCCTCAATAACAACACCTTGAGCACGTCTGTCGGGGTTGGCTTTAAGCTCTGCCATTTCGGCAACAAGCAGAATGTTTTCAAGAAGTTTATCAATACCCATATGTGTTTTTGCAGATACGGGTACACAGATAATATCACCGCCCCATTCTTCAGGAACTAAAGAATGTTCGGTTAATTGTTGTAAAATTCTATCAGGATTTGCTTCGGGCTTATCCATTTTATTAATTGCAACAATAATTTGAACGTTTGCAACACGTGCATGGTTAATTGCTTCAACAGTTTGTGGCATAATACCATCGTCTGCTGCTACAACTAAAACTGCAATATCGGTAGCCTGTGCACCACGCTGACGCATTGTTGTAAATGCGGCGTGTCCGGGAGTATCTAAGAAGGTAATGTTTTTACCTTCGTGATTTACTCTATATGCACCTATATGCTGTGTAATACCGCCAGCCTCGCCTTCGGTAACTTTAGCGTTACGAATAGCGTCAAGCAGTGATGTTTTACCATGGTCAACGTGGCCCATAACTACTACTACAGGATCACGTTCTTTTAGATTTTCTGCTGTATCTTCAGAAATATCCATAATTTTTTCTTCAATTGTTACAACAACAGCCTTCTTTATCTTACAACCCATTTCTGTAACTATGATTTCGGCAGTGTCATAGTCTATGGTTTGTGTAACGGTTGCCATAACACCAAATTTCATTAAAACCTTAATAAGCTCAGCCGCGGTCTTTTTCATCATTGCGGCAAGTTCCCCTACGGTAATTTCTTCGGGAACGGTTACTGTAATTGGTGTTTTCTTAATTTTTTCAAGCTGTAGTCTTCTCATTTTATCGGCTTCGGTCTCGCGTTTAGCAGACTGTGGACGACGATATTCTTGAGATTTTTGCTTGATTTTTTGTTTTCTTTGCATATTGTCACGCATGGTGTTTGCGGGAGCAATATTTTCATATTTTTCGTTGTATTTGTCCATATCTACAAAGCTTGCGCTTGTATCTACAACACGAACAGTAGCAGGGCCACGGTTAGGTGCGGGACCACCCTGTTTTTCTTTTTTCTGCATAACGGGTACATACTCGTTATCGTTAGTATTAGCATTATTTGCAGCCTTACGTGAAGCAACAAGCTTTTCAGTGTAGCTTTGGCCATCTTTTTTAGGTTTGCTTTCTTCCTTTTTAGGCTCTGCTTTTTTAACCTCTGTTTTGGGTTCAGCCTTTTTAGGTTCAGCCTTTTCAATGGTAATTGCTTCTTCAGGTTTTACTTCTTTAGGTTGCTTTTTAGCCGCAAGTTCTGCTGCGGCTGCGGCTTTAAATTGCTCTAAAATTGCGGCCTGCTCAAGTAACTTACGTTGCTTTTCTGCTTCCTTTTCTTTTTTGCGCTTTTCTTTGGCTTCTTCGCCCATTTTGAAATAGTCATCAAAGCTCTTAACCTCATACTTGCGGGTTAAAAGCTCAAAAATTATATCTAATTCTTCTTCGTTAAGGGAATTGGAGCTCTTTTTAAGTTCACCGCAATATGGTTCAAGTAGCTCTGCTATTTCCTTACCCGATAGTGCAAAATCTTTTGCAACATCGCTAACTTTTAATTTAACTGCCATAATTAAAAGTTTCCTCCCTTTAGTATTATTTCTTTCGCAAAATTTTCATCTGTTACAGCGTAAACACCGGCTCTTACGCCAAGTGCCGCCGCCATTTCGTCTAAAGAATAGGGTGTTCTTACAACCTTAATTTTTTCTTTGGTTAAAAACACAAATTCTTTTTCTGTTTTTTGCGAAATGTCGTTAGCTAATATTATTAAATATGCTTGGTTTTTGTTTATAAGGCTTTTGCATTTTTCTGTACCGGCAATAAGTTTGCCTGCTTTTCTGCAAATACCTAAAAAGTTCAGGTACTTATTATTCAATACCTTTAAGCTCACTTTCTAACATAATATAAATAGCTTCATCAATTTTCATATTAAAGCTATGTTCTAAGCCTTTTTTCTTTTGAACCTTTTTTAGGCACTCTATATTTTTACAAATATATGCGCCGCGACCAGCCTTTTTACCGGTGGCATCAATAGAAATATTATCTTCTTTATCTTTAACAACGCGCACAAGCTCTTTTTTTTGCAACATTTTGCCACAGCCAATGCACATTCTCTCAGGTAGTTTTCTTGTTTTCATTATTCAGTTACCGAATCGTCATCTTCGCCATAATATCCGCTTTCAGGACGAATATCAATTTTGAAGTTGGTAAGTCTTGCAGCCAAACGTACGTTTAAGCCTTTATTACCGATAGCTAAAGATAATTGGCTGTCAGGTACTGTTGCGCGACAGGTGTTTGGATTTTCTGAAAGGATTTCAACCGAAACAACCTTACTGGGAGCTAAAGCTTCTGCAACAAACTCTGCGGGGTTTTCTGAATATTTAACAATATCAATCTTTTCGCCGCCAAGTTCATCAACAATGCGGTTTACACGTTCGCCGCGTTGACCGATACATGCGCCAACAGCATCAACATCAGGGTTTTCACAGTATACTGCAAGTTTTGTTCTGTCCCCTGCTTGACGGGAAACAGCCTTAATTGTGATAATTCCTTCTGCAATTTCAGGAACTTCAAGTTCAAACAATCTCTTAACTAAACCGGGGTGTGTTCTTGAAATAATAGCTTTTGGACCCTTTTCACCGTCTTTAACGTCAACAATAAATACTTTAATGTGATCGCCTTCGGTTAAAACTTCACCGGGAACCTGTTCTGCTTTAACAAGTGTTGCTTCGCCCTTACCAATTGTGATAACCGCGTTGCCGGTTTTAGGATCAATTGAGTTTACAACCGCAGAAACAAGCTCGTGGTTTTTGCTTTGGAATTCTGCTAATGTTTTGCTTCTTTCGCCTTCACGAATACCCTGACGGATTACGTGCTTTGCGGTTTGAGCAATGATTCTGCCAAAGGTTTTGGGGTTAAGTGTAATTTTTACAGTATCGCCAATCTTTGGATTTTTCTTATGTTTTAATGCTTCTTCTACTGTCATTTCAGCAAAAGTATCTTCAACAGTTTCAACAACCGTCTTTTTAACGTAGATTTTTACAGATTGTTTTTCACGGTTAATGTCGCAAAATACAACGTCAGCGCCGCCATAATCTTTTCTTAAAGAAGTAACGATAGCCGCAGAGATTTTTTCACATAAAAACTCTTGGTCTATGCCCTTTTCTTCTTCCATAATTCTTAATGCTTCAAAAAATTCCTTATTCATTTTTTCTTTGGTCCCCCTCTAATTTATTCCATCATTTAATTTAATTTTTGAAATTTCGGCTTTAGAAAACTCTACCAATTCATCGTTAACCTTAATTTTTAAGGTTTCACCATCGTAGTCTTCTAATAATCCGACGTGTGTTTTGGAGCCATCTTTGGCCTTATAAAGAGCAACAATTATTTCTTGTCCCTTTAAATATTCAAAATGCATAGGTCTTGTTAATTCACGCTCAAGTCCTGTTGAACAAACCTCTAAATAATAGGCTTTATCAATAAGATCGGCTTCATCTAATACCGGATCAACCGCGTGTGAAACCTCGGTGCAGTCATCAATAGAAATGCCGCCCGGCTTATCAATAAAAATCCTTAAATAGTAGGATGCGCCCTCTTTTAAAAACTTAACATCCCACAAAATAAGGTCAAGCTCTTTAGCCTTAGGTTCAACCAAGGTAAAGACCTTTTCAGCAATATTTGCCAAAGTGAATACCTCCTAACAAAATCAAAGAGCGGGTCAATAAACCCACTCTCCTTTACTGCAAGAATTATAACATATAATATATAAAAAAGCAACAGTTTTTTTATTCTGAAAGATTGTTTCCTAAAAAGTCACCCGCAACCGTAATTAAAGACCTTTCACAATCGGTTATTGTGGCGCTGTTTTTATCACTAATAAAGGCAACCGCACCCAAAATATCACCCTGAGAAATAACCGGCGCCATACAGTAAAGATAAGACTCTACCCCGTCTAAACTATGCATTGGCGTTTCGCCTTCTTTTAAAAAATAGTTTTTTCTTAATACCACAAAATCATCAAAGCCGGAAGAAACAGGTCGGTTTAAAAATCCTGCTTTACCGCTGCCGGAAGCCGCAATGCATTTATCGCGGTCACAAATTATAACGGTTTTATCGGTAGCGCGAGACAGTGCTTCGGCGTAATCCTTTGCGGTTTTGCCCATTTCCCCCACGGGACTAAACTTTTTAAAAACTACACCGCCTTCGTTATTTGTATAAATTTCAAGCGGATCACCCACACGTATGTGATATGCCCTACGAATTTCTTTGGGTATCACCACCCTACCCAACTCGTCTATTCTACGAACTATTCCTGTTGCCTTCATATATACATTTCTCCTTAATTTACAAATTGTGTTGTTAGTATCTGTATTTTAAGGGGATTTATACTTTTATTTCTTTTTGTAATTTGATTTTAAACGGTTAATACAACCTTACCGATATTCTGCCCTTTATAAAGAATATCGTGTGCGGCTTCAGCTTCTTGAATAGGCAAAACCTTATAAATAGTTGGTTTGACCTCACCGGTTTCAACCTTTGGCCAAACATTTTGAACTAAATCCGCTAAAATTTGCGCCTTAACTTCAGGTGTACGCGAACGCAAGGTTGAACCTATAATTCTTACATTCCGAACATAGATATTTTTAAGATCAATCTCTGTTTTTGTACCTGCCAATGCTGCAATCATAATCCAGCGTGCACCGTGTTTTAAATAATGAATACATTTACCCATTATTTCACCACCTAAGCAGTCAATCGCAACGTCCACAGGGTGACCGTTTTCAAGTTCTTCTTTTAATACTTCTGCTATATCCTCTTTGGTGGTAACAACCACTCTGTCTGCATTCAAACGTTTAATATTATTTGCAATTTCTTCGGTTAATACAGTAGTAATTACTCTTATTCCAAATGCTTTTGCCATAGGGATAATAACCGAAGCCAAGCCCGATGCCCCTGCATTCATAAGCAAGGTGTCGCCCTCTTTAATATTGCCTTCAATAAATAAATTAAGGTATGCAGTTGCAAAGGCTTCGGGGATAGCCGCCGCCTCTATCATTGAGCAGTTTTTCGGCACGGGCATAAGCATATCATATTTGACGTTGGCGTATTCTGCATATCCTCCGCCACCAAGCAAAGCACACACCTTGTCGCCAACTTTCCAATTAGACTTTTCCTTTGCACCCTCTGCAATTTCTACGATAGTGCCTGCAATTTCAAGTCCCATCCATTCCGGACAGCCTGCCGGAGGCGGATAGTCACCTTCTCTTTGCATAAGGTCTGCACGGTTAAGCGCTGCAGCCTCAATTTTAACAAGGCAATCATCATTACCCAAAATCGGGTCGGGCACATTATCCCATCTTAAAGATTTGTCTTCATTAACAAGTATTGCTTTCATTTTCTTCACTCCTAAAAATCAATAATATCCCTAACAATTTTCATTGTACTCAACAGTGGTTGCGATGGGGTCGACAGTGCATCGTGCTCATATACGCATAAACTCATACAACAACCCAACTTAATTCCAAGTCTTCTATGCAAAGAACATTCACCACCAGATAAAAATAGAAATGGTACTTCAAGTTCTCTTTTTAACAAATCAGTAATACGCAGATTTTCAATTTGTTGCTCCATATTATTGGCAGCGGTAACAATTTTAATAATGTCGGCACCTCTGCGTTTCTGTTCTAATGCAATTTCAAGCACTCTTTCTGCAGGAGCATATTTACATAGGTGTGATGACATTAAAACCTCTGCGCCTTTTTGGTGAATGGTATCAATGAGTTTCATTTGTTTTTGTATGGCTTCTGTTTGGTCCGTAAGTTCTTCGGGATGCATACAAAACATATCACCCATAACGTCAACAAGTGTTGCACCACAGTCGGCCAGTTCCAAAAGTCCTTCAGCCAATTCCTCATCGGTCTTACCGCTGTTATTAGCCATGCGATAATTTGTAACATAGCAGGGTCTATTTTTCATTTCTTCAAATATTCTTTTATATGTAGCGAGATTATGATATTCCGGCTTTAACGATTCCACCTGCAAACCGTAAGCATCAGCACCCAAGCAATTTGCGTTTCTTATTCTGCTAATGGCCACTTCGGGTGTTTCGCATTGAAGCATAACTGTAAGTAGCGGATTACTATAATTCAAGAAACTTTTTTTCATCAGTCCCACCTGCCCATTGCGTTTCTGCCGCCGTCTATCATAATATTTTCTCCATTAATAAACTGTCCTTTTTCAGAGGCTATAAACAAGCATAAATCAACGATTTCCTGTGGTTCGGCAGCTCTTCCGAGCAGGGTTTTCATATTTGCCATATTAGCACGGGTTAAAACAGGACCCGGAGAAACACATACACATCTTATGCCATATTTAGAACCGTACTGAGCAATAGATTTTGTCAGTCCAAACATAAGACCGGCTTTAGAGGTCGGGTAATCCATTCCGTAACCGTCGCCCTCTTGCCCTGTTATAGAACCAATATTTATAATTAAACCGCCATTCTGCTCTCGCATTTGCTTTAAAACAGCATGTGCAAAATAAAACGGTCCTTTTAAATTCACATCAATTCCCCAATCGTAAACTTCAATCGGCACGTCAGGAAACTCCGGATACGCTTGACGGTCTACTTTTTGCATACGAACAGCGGTACCGCCCGCAAAATTTGCCATCACATCGATTCCACCAAATTCTGCAACTGTTTTATCCCTTGCATTGCAAACCTGAGAATAATCTCTAACATCACAAACAATACCGATAGCTTTGCCTTTTCCTTTTGCGTTAATTTCTGCAACCTTTTCGTTTAAAACGACTTCATTAACATCGCATAAAACTACATTCCCACCAAGCTCTGCAAAGCTTTCAGCGAACAAAAGTCCCATACCGGATGCTGCCCCTGTGGAAATAGCCACTTTACCTGTAAAATCCATAATATAAGCCCCCTTTTTTCTGTATTTTAAATTTTACACTATAATAAATCAATAGAAAAAATGATAGCAGTTTAACAATTTTGATACTTGATATTCAACAATATATTGATTTATTTGCTTAATTTGATATAATATCCTTGGTGATATAAGATGAATAATTTCGATAATATTATTATAACCAATATACATCCGCCTATTGTTGTTCATTCAGAAAAGGGCAGAAGGTTTCAGATGACAGACCGTTCAAGCTACGGCTTATCGCTTTGCGCGAGCGGCAAAATCACCTATACTATGAACGGAAAAACCTACATTTCCCATCAACGCAATGCCGTTCTGTTGCCCCAAGGTGGCACATACACACTCTTCGGAGATGCGGAAGGACTTTTTCCTGTTATAAATTTTGAATGCAAAAATTTCAACTGTAATGAAATTATGGTTTTTAAATTAGAAAATCCGCAAGCTTTTCTTAAAAGCTTTGAAGCCCTTAAAAACTTATTTCTAAATAATAAAAACCACCTTAAAATATATAGTGGTTTTTATGAATTACTCAACAAAATATATTACGAAAATTTGGAGAAGCACACACCTCTTGATTCTGCTATTCAATTCATAGCTAAAAATATACAAAATTCCGCGCTTTCAAACACCTGCATTGCAAAACAAATCGGTATCAGCGAGGTGTATTTGAGAAAACTGTTTTTATCTTACTATCACATTACACCCAAACAATATGTTTTAGATATTAGAATTCGAAAAGCTAAACAGTTGCTTTGTGATACACCATTTAGTGTTACCGCAATTGCAGAGGAATGCGGATTTTCGAGTGTTTATCATTTTTGCCGCGTGTTTAAAGAAAAAACCGGATTTACGCCCACCGAATATGCCAATCTCAATAAGATATATCAAATATAAAAGCGAGGGGAATTCCCCTCGCTTTTGCTATGTATAAAAACCTCCGAAAACCCT
>JAZNNZ010000059.1:0-12092 GCA_045580525.1 Acutalibacteraceae bacterium | reverse complement strand
TTTTAGGAGAGAAAAATGAAAAATAAGCTTATTGATGCATTAGAGCGCAGCCCCATTATTGCGGCTGTAAGAGATGATAATTTTTTTGATGCTATAAATAGCGAAGCCGAAGTAATTTTTTATTTAAAAGCAAATCTTTTAACCGTCAAAGAGCGTATAAAAAAAGCAATAGAAAACAATAAAATGATTTTTGTTCATATTGATTTAGCCGATGGCATTGGTCGCGATAAAACAGGCATTGAGTTTTTGGCCAACATTGGGGTTAGCGGCATTATAAGCACACGCAACCAGCTTATAACCGCCGCAAAAGATAAGGGACTTTTAACTGTTCAACGTTTTTTTGCTTTGGATTCCCAAGGACTTGAAAGCATTAAAGAAAGTTCAGCTGATTTGATTGAAATTATGCCGGGTGTAATACCCAAGGTTATTAAAAAATTCAGCACACAGTCAACGCCCTTAATTGCAGGTGGACTTATAGAAACAAAATCAGAGATTGTTTTGGCATTGCAAAGTGGCGCAATCGCTGTTTCAAGCGGTAAAATAGAACTTTGGAATGCATAAAAAATTAATATTTCGTTAGAGAAAATGAGAAACGAAAACAAAAAGAGCAAATTCGCTCTTGTGTTTTCGTTTTTATTTTTATAAAATAAAAGGAGTAAATATATGAAAAACAATATTGTTGATTGGCAAACGATTACAAATTTTGTGGTGGATGCTTTTGTGGGCTATGGCGTTCCCCAAAAGGATGCCGAAATTTGCGCCGACGTTTTATTGCTTAGTGATAAACGCGGTATTGAATCTCACGGAGTTAACCGTTTTAAGCCTGTTTATTTAGATAGAATAAAGGCGGGTATTCAAAAGGCTAAAACCCAGATAGAAATCATTAAAGAAACCCCAACTACCGCAGTGCTTGACGGGCATCACGGAATGGGTCAGGTGATTGGTCATCGTGCCATGAGTATGGCAATAAAAAAGGCAAAGGAATACGGTATGGGTATGGTGGCGGTGCGCAATTCCTGCCACTATGGCATAGCGGGTTATTATACAACCATGGCGGCTAATGCGGGATGCATTGGTATGACCGGAACAAACGCACGTCCTTCTGTTGCCCCAACATTGGGAGTAGAGGGTATGTTTGGCACAAACCCATTTACAATAGGCATTCCCACAGATGAAGAATTTGATTTTAACTTTGACTGCGCCACATCCATTACACAAAACGGTAAAATTGAATATTACGAAAGAATTGGTGAAGATATTCACCCGGGCACTGTTATCGATATAAACGGTAATGCTGTAAATGGTGATAGCGGCGTGGCCCTTAAAAAGATCCGCGAAGGTAAAGCCGCCCTTACAACATTGGGTGGTATTGGTGAAGCGTTAGGTGGCTATAAAGGTTATGGCTTTGCGTTGGCGGTTGAGCTTTTTTCTTGCATTTTGCAGGATGGTGCATACGGTAAGGCTCTTGATGGCAAAGACGATAATGGTAATATTCGTCCATATTCGTTGGGGCACTGGTTTATTGCTATAGATACCGAACATTTTTTAGGTGAAGAACTTGCCCGTAAAAAGGCGGGTGATGTTTTAAGAAATATAAGAGCATCTAAAAAAGCACCCGGAGAAACAAGAATTTACACCGCCGGTGAAAAAGAGTATGAAATTATGCTTTCGCGTAGTAGCGGGGTGCCGATAAACGAGTCGGTTCAAAAAGAAATTATGGCGGTTCGTGACGAACTTGCACTTACACAGTATGTATTTCCATGGGAGGAATAGTTTTGGATATAAAACAAGAATCTTTAAAAAAGCATTATGAGTGGCAGGGTAAAATTGAAATGGTTTCAAGAGTTAATATAGAAACCAAAGAAGATTTATCTTTAGCGTATACCCCGGGGGTAGCAGAGCCCTGTTTAGAAATACAAAAAAACAGTGACCTTTCTTATAAGCTAACCCGCCGCCATAATACAGTTGCGGTTATAACCGACGGTACCGCGGTTTTAGGTCTTGGCAACATTGGTCATTTAGCTGCAATGCCTGTTATGGAAGGCAAATGTGTTTTATTTAAAGAGTTTGCAAATATTGACGCCATTCCAATTTGTATTGATAGTGAAGACACAGATGAAATTGTTAATACAATAAAGTTAATTTCGGGCTCTTTTGGTGGCATAAATTTAGAAGATATTTCAGCGCCACGCTGCTTTGAAATTGAGAGAAAACTTAAAGAAATTTGTGATATACCCGTTTTTCACGATGATCAGCACGGTACTGCGGTTGTTCTTGCGGCGGCTTTAATCAACGCCTTAAAGGTGGTTGAAAAAGATATCAATAAGGTAAAGGTTGTTATTAACGGTGCGGGTAGCGCCGGTATTGCAATAGCCAAACATATTTTAAGTATGGGCGTAAAAAACCTAACACTTTGCGACCGCTTTGGCATAATTTATAAAGGCAAACAAGAAAATAACTTGGTGTGGGAAGAAATGGCAAAGGTTACTAATTTAGAAAACAAAAAGGGTAACCTTTCTGATGCGTTAGTGGGCGCAGACGTTTTTATTGGGGTATCGGCTCCCGGTGTTGTAACAGAAGATATGATAAAATCTATGAATAAAGACGCCATTGTTTTTCCTATGGCAAACCCCGTGCCTGAGATTATGCCCGAGATTGCAATTAAAGCAGGGGCCAAAATTGTGGGCACCGGCAGAAGTGATTTTAATAATCAAATAAATAATCTTTTAGCTTTTCCCGGCATTTTTCGTGGAGCTTTAGATGCTAAAGCTACTTGCATTAACGAAGAAATGAAAAAAGCGGCTTCATTGGCACTTGCTTCTATGATAGACGAAAAGGACCTAAATGAAAACAATATAATTGTGTCACCGTTAAATAAAAACGTGGCAAAGGTGGTTGCCGACGCGGTTATAAAAGCGGCAAAAGAAACGGGAGTGGCCCGAGTATAATAAAAAGGAAATATTATGGAACCATTAGAATTAATTGCGCAAATAATTGGCATTATTGCAATGTGCTTTAACGTGTTTTCTTACCAACAAAAGAACGCAAAACAGGTATTTTTAATGCAGATGATAGGCTCTGCCCTTTTTGGTATAAATTATTTTATGCTGGGCGCCACCATTGGCGGAGTGTTAAATATTGTAGCGGTACTTCGCGCCATTATTTATTATAATGGTGAAAAGGTTAAATCTAACCATATAGGTTACTTTATATTTTTCACCTTAGCGTATATTGCGTCCTACGTTTTAACCTTTACGGTGCTAAATAAACCCTTTACACTTTATAATGCTATGGTTGAGCTATTACCCGTTATTGCAATGATTTCTTTAAATATTGGTTTTAAAATTGGCAGCAGTAAAGCAATAAGACGGTTTGGCTTTATTGCAAGTCCCTGTTGGCTAACCTATAATATTGTAAATATGGCAATTGGTGCAATTATATGTGAAGCAATAAGCATAATTTCAATTTTTATCGGTATGCTCCGCCACGATGTAAAAAAAGATAATAAACAATAAGAACAACGCCCCTACAAAATAAGTAGGGGCGTCATTCTTTGAAAGGAGTTTTGAAAATGTCGAGCAAAACAAAAAAGGACAAACAACAAAAGAGGTTTTGGGGTTATGTTTTTATTATAAAGATATGATAGTCCCAAAATACGGACTTTGCAATTTTTTGCAAAAAATTTTTAAATTTAGCAATAGAATAAAATTTTACAAAAAAACAGTTAAAATAGACACAAGCGTTTTCTATAAAATATTGATTTTTAAATATAAAAATGTTAAAATATAAAGGATAAAACTATTTAAGGAGCATAAAAATGTTAATTCCTATTCTTTGGTTAGCACTTGGCTTCGTTATGCTTATCAAGGGTGGCGATTGGTTTGTTGACGGCGCCACGGGTATTGCCCGCCGTTTTCACCTGCCTGAAATTTTAATAGGCGCTACGGTTGTTTCAATCGGTACAACCCTGCCTGAGGTTATGGTTTCAGCAGGCGCTGCTTTACAGGGCAGTGGCTCAATAGCATATGGCAACGCCATTGGCTCAATTATTTGTAACACATCTTTAATTGCTGCTTTAACAATAGCAATAAAGCCCGGCTCAGCAGCCAGAAAAAGTATGGTTTTACCTGTAAGCTTTTTCTTTATTGCAGCCGCAGTTTATTGTGCTTGCGCATATATTTTTGGTGAGTTTTCACTTTATATTGGTATAACCTTGCTTGCAATATTCGTTATCTATATGGTAATGACGGTGCTTCGTATGAAAAAGACCGGCGCATCAATAGATACAGTTGCTAAGGAAGAGCTATTGGATATGCCCACGCCTGAAGCCGAGTTAGAGGCTAAAACAGGTGAAGACCACGTTGTTGAATCAATTAAGGGTGGCACAAAGGATAGCATAATTAAAGATATTATTTTACTTGTTATAGGCGCTGTGCTTATAGCCATTGGCGCAGATTTACTTGTTGATAATGCCATTATTATTGCTCAGAACTTTGGCGTATCTGAAAAGGTTATAGGCCTTACAATAGTGGCGTTGGGTACATCTTTACCCGAACTTGTAACAGCAATAACAGCCCTTATTAAGGGTCACGGCTCACTTTCTTTGGGTAACATTATTGGAGCAAACCTATTTAACTTAGTACTTGTTAGCGGCGCCGCTGTAACCCTAAGCCCCTTTGAGGTGCCTGTTGCAGGCTACATTGGTGGAATTAACTCATCCTTAGTTCTTGATATACCTGTAATGCTTGCAGTTATGATTATTTTAACCCTTCCTACGCTAATTAAGCAAAAGCTTTCCCGTTGGCAAGGTATTTTACTGCTGGGTATTTATGCAGCATTTTGCACGGTACAATTTATAATATAATAATTTTTTAAAGCAGTAGTTTTTACTGCTTTAAATTTTGTTTTTAAAAAAGATAAACAATATTTCAGGGAGGAATACAAATGGGAGATTTAAGTATTTTATACGCAAATCTTTTGCAGTTTTCGTGGCAAAACTGTGTTATGATCTTAATTGGTCTTGTATTAATTTATCTTGCAATAAAAAAAGAAATGGAGCCAACATTACTGCTTCCTATGGGCTTCGGTACAATTTTAGTTAACATTCCTGGTGCCGACGTTATTGCTAAAAAAATAGTTGAACTTGTAGGCGCTAACGGAGAAGTTATTGAACAGGTTGAAGAAGGTGGCGCACTAACCACCCTTTATAATGCGGGTATTGCAAACGAATTGTTCCCATTACTATTATTTATTGGTATTGGCGCTATGATAGACTTTGGTCCGCTTCTAACAAACCCAAAGCTTATGCTTTTTGGAGCTGCGGCTCAATTTGGTATTTTCTTTACACTTGCAATGGCAAGAATGTTCTTCCCGGAACTTGATGCGGCATCTATTGCAATTATCGGTGCGGCAGACGGTCCTACTTCAATTGCAGTTGCCAACACATTAAAATCTCAATACGTTGGCGCAATTACCGTTGCGGCATATTCATATATGGCTTTAGTTCCAATTATTCAACCACCTGTTATTAAGCTTTTAACCACAAAAAAAGAACGCTTAATAAGAATGCCTTACGAACAAAAGAGTGTTTCAAAACTAACACGCATAATGTTCCCAATACTTATTACAATTGTTGTTTCTGCGGTTGTTCCACAAGCAACAGGTCTTATAGGCTTTTTAATGTTTGGTAACCTTATTCGTGAATGCGGAGTGCTTGAATCCCTTTCTGAAACCGCACAAAAGGTTCTTGCAAACCTGGTTACAATCTTCTTGGGTATTTCAGTAGCCTTTAATATGACAGGCGATAAATTCATTAAGGTTGATACTCTGCTTATTTTAGGACTTGGTCTTATTGCATTCGTTGTAGATACAGCGGGCGGCGTATTGTTTGCAAAACTATTAAATCTATTCTCAAAGAAAAAGATAAACCCAATGATTGGTGCCGCAGGTATTTCTGCATTTCCTATGAGCGGACGTATTGTTCATAAAATGGGACTTCAGGAAGATCCACAAAACTTCCTTCTTATGCACTCAATCGGTGTTAACGTTTCAGGTCAGATTGCCTCGGTTATTGCCGGCGGTATTATCTTAAACTTCTTCGCTTAAGGGGGACAAAGATATGTTATTAAATAAAATGATTAATTTTTTAAACGCGGCCCCTACAATAGAATTTAAGCCCGAACGCTTTTTGGAAATGCTTCCTTATATGGCAAAGGGTATGCTTGTAATATTTGTGCTTATAGGTGTTATTATTTTAGTAACAATGCTTATTAACAAAATATTTAAAGAGAAAAAATAAAATAAGTTTAAAAACCGAGTGGATTTTTCACTCGGTTTTTTATTTGTTTTTTGGTTTAAAATGTGACTAGCTTTTAAGATTATTTTAAACTTGTTTTTTTAAAATTGGCGTGTTATAACAAAACAAAGGAGGTATATGCATGAAGATTTTTGACGACAGCTTTTTTAATAAAGAATTAGCTACAATTATTCCACAGCATGGCACACCTAAAATAATTGCAAACGGTGAAAGTATGTTTGATTCACCAAATCTTACATTTCAGTCAAAAATGGGTAATATACCGGACTTTTTGAAGGGCAAAAGCCTTGTATATACAAACTGCTTTTCACAAACCACATTAAGTGTTACAAAAAGCGGCGTTATATTCTTTTTAGCAGAAAAAGAGCCACCTTTAGAAGACTGTGGCTTTGACCACGTGCGCTTCTTTTTAGAAAAACAGTTTCATACTACACTTGTTGCAGAATTTAATGGTGAACTTTTACCCGGTTATAATACAGATTTGTATTTATGGGCAGGCTATTATACCCCTGAAATAGAGTGGAAGGACGCCTTTTTAAATAATTCTTTTAAAATTATCATAGCACATGTTGATGAAAGCTATGTCCCCATTTCTCAAGAAGATAAGTTAGATGAATTAATAAATTTAAGTTTAACACCGTATATGCCAATTTTTGGAGACCGTCTAGAAGCAGAGTGCGAATTTTATCGCCACGAAAACCGTGGTTATCAGGCCTGTCCCGCTATTACAAAAACAAATGGCGGCAATTATATAACGGCGGTTATGTGTACTCCGTTTGGCAAAGCCGGTGGCAACGGTGAAAATCATCATTGTTACGTTGCGCTAAAAAGAAGTCACGATCTTATAAATTTTGAAGATATTATGGTAATAGACCCCGATAAAGACGGTCCTTGTAGAACATTTGAACCAATTCTTTGGACAGATAGTGATACGGGAAGAGTCTATTTTGCATATTGTCAGGCGGCAGGTAAAGATTATGGCTATAACGGAAGAATGGGCACTTTTATAACCTACAGTGATAATATTGATGAAGATATGCCGACCTGGTCTGACCCTACAAGAATTTTCCACGGTCTGCTTGATAATCCGCCTGTAAAGGCGAGTGATGGCAATTGGTATATGGCAATAAACTTTACAAGACACGTTAGAAATGCTTGTTTTAAAGATGATCCGTATTTAAAGCTGTTTGGAGTTTATATTTTGAAAAGTGAAAATGGTGTGGATTATAGTGTTTTATGCCACGTTTCAAACGCCGACAGCAATATTTCTGAACCAAGTATTGTGGAATATGAAAAGGGTAAAATTTTAATAACAGAGCGCACCGAAAAGGGTAGCTTTTTAATGCGTTCAACCCTTAAAAATATAAACTTCTGGACATACCCCGCGCCAATAACTTATAAGCAGGGCGGAAGGATGCTTCAAAACGTAGCTTCACGCAGTGCCGCAAAATGCTATAAGTTTGGCGAAATTTTATATGCTTTTAATGATACAACCAATAATAAAAGAGAAAATTTAACTATTGGCATTTCTTATGATGATGGTAAAAGCTTCAAACATAAATTATTATTAGATGAACGAGTTCTGTCTTCTTACCCGCAAATTATTGAAAATGCCAAAGATGAATATATTATAATTTATGACCAGGGCAGAATAAGAAGTAAATTAGATGACGGTAGTGAAATTTTAATTGCCAAAGTAACAAAGGCAGATATAATTGCGGGTAAAATTATAACGCCAACCTCTTATTTAAAACGTCTGGTTTCAAGATATGGTCTGCCCCCGCGTGAAGATAGTTTTATAGAGCAAATTAATGCGGCAGAGCGTATTATGAAACTAAAGCCTGAAATGGCAGAAGAAATAAATAAGGCTATAAAACTGTGCGAAAACCGCAGTTTAGAGTCTTATAAAACTCTCTGCTTTTTATGCGATAATGCAATTTATGAAAAATAGCCAAAAAGCCTGTGATTTTTCATGGGCTTTTTTACTTGCATTTTTGTATTTATGGTGCTAAAATAATGCTGTTCGAAATATTATATAAAAACAGTAAGCCCACAAAGGATTTTTTAAAAAGTTCTTTTTTGTTTTTTGGGGAATTTTGGAGTGGTTTTATGCAAACTTTAATTACACTTTCAGTTGCGCTTTTTGCGGGACTTATGCTTTCGCGAATTGCTAAAAAGGTACAGCTTCCGGCTGTTACTGCATATTTGGTTGCGGGTGTTTTAATTGGACCTTATTTTTTAGGGGCATTAGGCATTAAAGGACTTGGCTTTATTGATATGCCGGATGTTAAAAGCTATACCATAATTGCAGACGTAGCCTTAGGCTTTATTGCATTTTCAATCGGTAATGAGTTCAGATTATCACAGCTGAAAAAAACCGGCAAACAAGCCACCGTTATTGGTATTATTCAAGCGGTTTTTACCACCCTTTTAGTAGATGCCGCTTTAATAGGACTACACTTTTTAATGCCAACCGTTTTACCCCTTCCTGCCGCTATTGTGCTTGGCGCTGTAGCTTCTGCTACTGCACCCGCCGCCACCTTAATGGTTGTGCGCCAATATAAAGCGAAGGGTCCCTTAACGGATTTACTTTTACCAATAGTAGCGCTTGACGATGCAGTAGGTCTTGTTCTTTTTGCAATTTCTTTTGGTGTTGCAAAGGCGCTTATAAACGGTGCGATAGACGTTGTTTCTATTATAATAGAACCTATTTTAGAGGTTGTTTTATCTATTGGTCTTGGCTTTATAATGGGTGTTATATTTAACTTTTTTGAAAAGTTTTTCCATTCACGCAGTAAGCGTTTATCTATGAGCGTTGCGTTTGTGCTTGTAACTGTGGCGTTGTCTATGCTAAAATTTGAAATTTTTGGCGTACATATTGCATTTTCAAGCCTACTTACTTGTATGATGCTCGGCACGGTTTTTTGCAATATGTGTGATTTTTCAGAAGAGCTTATGGATAGACTTGACCGCTGGACTGCGCCTATGTTTATTTTATTCTTTGTGCTTTCTGGCGCAGAGCTTGAGCTTTCAACCTTTAAAAATTTAATGGTTGTAATTGTTGGCGTTGTTTATATTGTTTTCCGTTCTTGTGGTAAATACTTTGGCGCAAGAATAAGCGCTAAAAGTGTAAAATGTGATGATAATATCGTTAAATATTTAGGTGTTACGTTGCTTCCACAAGCAGGTGTGGCGCTTGGTATGGCACTAAAAGCAGAAGCGCTTGGAGAAGCCGGACTGATTGTCAGAAATATCATTCTTTTCTCTGTGCTGATTTACGAGCTTATAGGTCCGTTACTTACTAAAACTGCTTTACTTAAAGCGGGTGAAATTAAGCCTGAAGAGCATAAAAGCTCCCGTGGTGAAAAGGTGCATTTTACACCTCACCCAATGGCACATCTTTTTAAACATAAGTAATTGCAAAAAATTTAATAGTGTGGTAAAATTCCATTATAAAGGAAGGCGCTTTTTGTGGAGTTTTTATCAATACTAAAAACAGAAAACAAAAACGCTAAGAATTATATCTTGGCGTTTTTTTGTTGGGTTATGGTCTCGTTGCTGCTAGGGCTTTTTTCGGGCGTTATAGGAGCGGGGCTTTATAGTCTTATTTATATTGCCACAACTATTAGAACACAATATGAATTTTTGGTTTATATTTTGCCGCTATGCGGTGTGTTCACGATTTTAATATATAAGCTTTTTGGTGTAAAAAACCAAAACACAAATAGTGTTTTTAATAAAGTTAAGGGTAAAAATGAGCTCTCTTTTAAGCTTTTACCTGCAATTTTTGTTTCTACCGTTTTAACACATATTGCCGGGGGTTCTGCCGGTAAAGAAGGGGCAGCCTTACAAATCGGCGGCAGCCTGTCAAGTGGTATTTCAAAGCTGTTAAAATTAAATGAAAAAGCTGAAAAAATACTTATTATAAGTGGTATGGCGGCGGTTTTTTCGGCGGTTTTTGGCACACCTTTTACCGCAACTGTTTTTGCTGTGACGGTTTTGAGCGTTGGCAAAATTTATTTTAGCGCAATTTTACCAAGTCTTTTGGCAGCCCTTTCTTCTTATTTTGTAGCTAGGCTTTTAGGTGTGATGCCCTTTTTAAAAGCCACCTTACATTTTAGTGGCTTTGACTTAATCGATAACCTAAAGCTTATATTTATAATGTTGGCAACGGCCATTGTGGGAAGTTTTTTTGTTTTTGCTATAAATTGGGCAAAAATTTATTCAAAAAAGCTTATTAAAAATGATTATAACCGCATTCTTTTTGGTGGCGTTTTAATAGTAGCGCTAAGTTTTTTATTTGGCTCTGAATATTTAGGAGCTGGTTTTGAACTTTTAAATAATGTGTCTACATATGAAACGGTTAATAAAGAGGCCTTTATTTTGAAAATACTATTTACTGCCATAACAATTGGCGTTGGCTTTAAGGGTGGTGAAATAGTGCCGGCATTGGTGGTGGGTGCAACCTTTGCAGGAGCGTTAGCGGGGGAGATATCAT
This sequence comes from Acutalibacteraceae bacterium, assembly GCA_045580525.1. Classification (GTDB taxonomy): domain Bacteria; phylum Bacillota; class Clostridia; order Oscillospirales; family Acutalibacteraceae; genus UMGS1279. Next base: position 1,278 of record JAZNNZ010000059.1, on the reverse strand, counting down.
TCAATATTGTGGTGGCCGCTCATATAGCAATAGTGGTAATGTTTGCCACTATCACAAAAGTACCTTTAGCTGCAATAGTTTTAGGAATTGAGCTTTTTGGCCCGTACGCTTTACCATACTTTATAATTGCAGTAATAATATCAATGTTTTTAACCGGTAAAAAGAGCCTATATAGTGCGCAGGAATATTTAATATTTAGAAAAAAAGATAAAAATAATGAAAAAAAGACGGTCTAAACCGTCTTTTTCTTTTTATAATCGAATTCATTTATTGTTTTTATATAACCTTCTTTATCAACCAAATAGCAAAGTCCGTGGTCGGCATTTTTGGCTGTAAAAATAACCTTTTTAGATGGGCATATTTCAAAATTTTCGCGGCTCATTTCACAGGGTACGTAATTATCGCTCTCTCCGTGGAAAAATATAATAGGGAGCTTATAATTTTTAAGAGCTTTTTTGGGAGAATTTTCCTCTAAATCAAAGCCGCCAAAGATTTTTGCTGAAAGCTTAATTAACGGATACACCATTTTCACAGGTAACCCCATTTGTTTTATAACCTTTTGTATAATTGCTTTCGGACTTGTATAGCCACAGTCGGCTACAACGTGTGTTACGTTTGTTGGTAGCGGGTTACCACCCGCCATAATAACGGTGGCCGCCCCCATAGAAATACCGGTAAGAATAATTTCGGCATCTTTATCAATGTTTTCAATTATGTAGTCAACCCAGCGCAGAGTGTCTTTGCTTTCGTTTATTCCAAAACTTATAACATTGCCGCCGCTTTTACCGTGGGCCCGTAAATCAACAATAAGGGCGTTTCTTTTAAGCGAAAAGCAACGCTGTACACCCCCGCACAAATCTCTTTCGCTATGTCCGCGGTAACCGTGGTGCATAAGCTCAATTGGAGCCCCTTTTTTATATTCGTAATATTTACCGTAAAGTGTAAGACCATCAAAAGAAGTTATACTACATTCTTTATATGGAATTTTTTCGGTTTCCTTCATAAACGAAAGCATAATTTCTTTAAAGGGTATATATTCTTCACCCGGCGGAAGTGAATATTTTGGCGGTATTTTATCTTTGTTTTTAACGTAAAAGGTTAACTTAAAACAAATATAAAGCGTTAGTAAAAATAAAATTACTAAACACATTATAACTATTAAAAATGCTGTCAAAACATCACCGCCTTTATTTAATTATATTAAAATTATACCATCAAAAGCACCCGTCAGCAAGATAATCTTTAAAACCAAATTTTGTGGTAAAAAATATTACTTGC
>JAZNNZ010000058.1:0-4853 GCA_045580525.1 Acutalibacteraceae bacterium | reverse complement strand
TTTAAAACAAGCTCTTTAAAAAGACTGCCGCTTAAAGAAGAAAGGTTTATAATTTTGTTTAAAAAATTAAGTTCTTTTAAAAGACCGTCAAAAACAATTATTGGGTAAAGGGAGGCGGTTTCCGGCTTTAAGATGCATTTGGTATTTGGGGCAATTACTATTGCCTGATTTTTTTGCAGTTTTTCTTCTTTTCCGTCAACGTTTAAATAACTGCTGCCATCTTTACAAACCACCAAATAATAACGTGTTTTACGGGGTTCTTGTAAAACCATAACCTGACTTTGTTGGTTAAATAACAAAGAAATTGCCGAAATTTTTATTGAGTTTTTAGGCCTATATAATCTGTTCATAATCTTACCACGCGGTCTGTTTTTGTATATTGTTGGACTGTTTTTGTATAGTAAAAAATTTTTTATATACTAAAATTATATTACCATTGTTGTTTTTTAAAGTAAAGTAATTTTTTATATTTTTTATTATTTTTAGAAAAAGGTGATTATTTGTTATCAGATGTTTTAGCTCATTTTGAAGTAATGAACACAACAACTCCATATGGTAACGGACATATCAACAGCACATTCCACGTGGGCGATCACGGTGAAATGCTTTTGCAACGTATAAATAAAAATGTTTTTAAAAGCCCTGAAAACGTTATGGAAAACATTGCAAAGGTTACCGCCTTTATGCGTGAAGAAATTATAAAGGCCGGCGGGGACCCTGAAAGAGAAACCCTTAACGTTATGCAGACTATTGAAGGTAAAGATTACTATAAAACTCCGGACGGTGAGTATTATAGAATGTACCGCTTTATTGGCGATACCGTTTCTTACGATTTACCCGAATGCGCAAAGGATTTTGAAAATGCAGGTAAAGGCTACGGTAAGTTTGCAAGACTTTTAGATAAGTTTGATATTACTTCTTTACACGTAACCATTAAAGACTTTCACAATACCGCAAAGAGATATAAAACCTTTTTAAAATCTTTAGAAGCCGATGCATTTTCTCGCGCAGAAGAAGTAAAAGAGCTTATTGACTTTGTAAAGGAAAGAGAAAGCTATACAGATGTTATTATGAAAGAGCTTGATAGCGGCGCTATTCCTTATAGAGTAACCCATAACGATACCAAGCTTAATAACATTTTATTAGATTCAACTACAAAAGAAACTGTTTGCGTTATTGACCTTGATACAGTAATGCCCGGTTCCTTACTTTTTGACTTTGGCGATGCTATTCGTTCGGGTGCAAACCACGGTCAAGAAGATGACCAAAATCTTGATAACGTTTATATTGATATGGAGCTTTACGAAGCATTCAAAAAAGGTTATCTGTCTGAAACTGAATGTATTATGAACGAACGCGAAAGAGAGCTTTTACCGTTTGGTGCAATTTTAATGACCTTTGAATGTGGTATGAGATTCTTAACCGACTATTTAGACGGTGACGTTTACTTTAAAACTCACAGAGACAGACACAATGTTGACAGAGCGGCTGCTCAGTTAAAATTGGTAAAATCTATGGAAGAAGCCTTTGGCATTTCTCCAGAACAATTTAAATAATTTTTAAAGCGGGTGTTGACAAACACCTGCTTTTTGTTTTATAATTTACAGGACAACTAGGCCAAAGTATTTAAATGTTTTGGCTATGGGGTGCTGAGAAAACTCGGCTGAGATGGGCAAACGCCTGAACCCTTATACCTGATGCGGATAATGCCGCCGTAGGAAAAAAGTAACAGTGCTTTTATCGGCGGTTCCGTATATATGGAACCGCCGTTTTTGGTATATGCTGTCAAGAAAGGATATATATGAAAAAGCAAAATTTAAAAAGACTATGCATTTCGGCTATTTTTTTAGCACTTGGCGTAGTACTAAGTGAACTGATTCCAAGCATTTCACTTCCCTTTGGGGGCTCGGTAACCTTCTTTTCAATGGTGCCGGTATGCCTTATTGCAATTGCCTTTGGCACAAAATGGGGAATTTTTTCGGGTCTTGTTTACGGTGTAATCCAGATGATGTTTGGTATTGGCAACGTAACTTATGCTTGGGGCATTTCGGCAGTTGCGGGTATTGTTGCACTACTGTTTGACTATGTTGTAGCCTATGGCGTTTTAGGTCTTGCAGGGGTATTTAAGGGTGTTATTAAAAACCCAATGCTTTCTGCAATTTTGGGGGTTATTTTAGCGCTGCTTTTACGCTTTATCTGCCATTTTGTTACAGGTGTTACCATCTGGCGCGAAATTGCTGATACTTTGGGAGCAATTTGGTATTCAATTACCTATAACGGAGCCTATATGCTGCCCGAACTTATTATTACACCAATAGGTGTGGCACTACTTATAAAGGCAAACGTTTTAAAAGTTATTGAAAAATAAACAGGCATTATATTAAGCGGCGCAAAGACCTTTGCGTCGCTTTTTATTTTTATATTGACTAATAAACTAATATAATGTTAAAATATATATAGTATACAGTAGTATATAGCTTTTGAAAGAAGGAATTTTTGTGGCAGAAATTAGACCCTTTAACGCAGTAAGATATCAGCTGAAAGCGGGGGAAATTAAAAATTTAACCTGTCCGCCTTATGATATTATTTCTGAAGAAGAAAGAATAGTTTTGCAAAGAAATGAAAACAACGTTGTTAGATTAGAACTTCCAAAAGAAGGCACCGACGTTTATAAAAACGCGGGGGATTATTATCGCAGTTGGGTAAACAGCGGCATTTTAGCTAAAGATGAAACCGCCGGTATTTATATTTATGAAGAAGTATTTACCCACGAAAATAAAAAATATTCTTTAAAAGGTCTTATTGCCAGAGTAAAATTAGAAGAATTTGAAAAAGGGGTCATTTTGCCTCACGAAAACACCTTAAGTAAAGCAAAAGAAGACCGCTTTAATTTAATGAAAGAATGTCACACAAACTTTTCTTTAGTTTATAGCCTTTATTTTGATGAAGGCAAAAACACACTTAAAAAGGCTGAAAGTAAAAAGCCTAAAAAGCTTTATAGCTTTAAAAGTGATGATGGTATAAAGCACACCCTTTGGAAGATTGAAGATACAGAAGAAATCTGCAAAGATTTTATAGATAGAAAGCTTTATATTGCAGACGGTCACCACCGTTACGAAACCGCCCTTCGTTATAAAAATGCTAATATTTCAAATGATAGCGATTATATTATGATGATGCTTGTTCCTATGGAGTCAGACGGTCTTGTGGTGCTTCCAACACACCGCGTAGTTCATAGTCTTGATAATTTCTCGGGCTTTAGAATGCTTTCCTGGTGCGACAAATATTTTGACGTACTAGGTGTAAATAAGGCTGAAATGGAGCATCTATTAAAAGAAATTTATGATGCCGGCGGAATTGGCTTTGGCTTCTATTTTGAATATAAGCATTTTGTTATGGCACTAAAATCAGACGTAAAACTGGAAGAAGTTTTCAAGAATGTTAAAGAGTCTTTATATTCGCTTGACGTAACGGTGCTTCATTCTTTAATTTTAGAACAAATTTTAAAAATTGATGCTGAAGCTTTAAGAAATCAAACTAACCTAACCTATGAAAAGGATTTAAATAAGGCATTAGAAATGGTTGACCGCGGCGCAAACTGTGCATTTATATTAAATCCCACAAAGGTCGAGCAAATTGCCGCTGTTGCGGCTGACGGTGAAAAAATGCCGCAAAAATCCACCTATTTTTACCCAAAACTAATTACAGGACTTGTAATTAACGAGTTATAAAAACACCTGCCCTAACCGTTTGTTAGGGCAGATTTTATAAAGGAATATATTATGGAAATACTTTCTCCCGCAGGAAACAAAGAATCGTTAATAGCTGCATTGCGCACCGGCGCCGATGCGGTTTATTTTGGTGCGGGAAATTTTAACGCAAGACGCAACGCCGATAATTTTTCTTTTGAAGAATTAAAAGAAGCAATAAAGCTTTGTAAAAAATACGGTGCAAAAAGTTATTTGACCTTAAACACAATTATTAAAGAAGACGAGCTTATTGATGCTTTTAATACCGCAAAAAATGCCTATTTATACGGTGTTGATGCAGTAATAGTGCAGGACGTTGGCTTAATAAAGCTTTTACATGAAAATTTACCCGAGCTTACTTTACACGCTTCTACTCAAATGACGGTTCATACAGCATCTGCCTTACCGTTATTAAAAACAATGGGCATAAAAAGGGTTGTGCTCTCGCGCGAGTGCAGTAAAAAGGCAATAAAAAAGATTTGCCAAACCGCAAAAGAACTTAATATGGAAACCGAAGTTTTTGTACACGGAGCTCTTTGTATGAGTGTATCGGGGCAATGTTTTTTAAGTGCAGCGCTTGGCGGCAGAAGCGCCAACCGCGGTCTTTGTGCGGGTTCTTGCAGACTACCCTTTAAAGCAAAGGGCGGCACAGGGTATGATTTAAGCTTAAAAGACCTTTCGCTGCTTAATTACGTTGATGAGCTGAAAGAAATGGGCGTTACTTCTTTGAAAATTGAAGGACGTATGAAAAGTCCCGAATACGTAGCGGCGGCAACATATGCTTTTAAAACAAAATTACAAGGTATTATGCCAACAGAAATGCCCGATATTTTAAGACAATCGTTTTCTCGCGGCGGCTTTACCGACGGTTATTATAAAGAAACACTCGGTAAAGAAATGTTTGGCGTAAGAACCGAAGAAGATAAAAATCTTTCAAAACAAACAGAAGGCGTAATACATAACCTATACAGAAAAGATCCGCAAATTATACCGGTAAGCTTTAATTTAACCGTAAAAGAAAAGGAACCCGTTTTATTAACTGCTGAATGCTGCGGTTTAACCGTAAAGGCTATAGGTGAAATTCCTTCTTTAGCGCAAAACGCC
>JAZNNZ010000057.1:0-1604 GCA_045580525.1 Acutalibacteraceae bacterium | reverse complement strand
TATTATTGTTTCTCATTTGTTTTATTATTAATGCACCAGCCGGATACCCACCAATACTTGAAAGCAGCCAGATAGAAAGCTTTACACCCAATATTTTGCTTAAAAATAAAAGTCCGCCGCTTTTTAAAAACATAAGACTTAAAACCGTAAAGGGTAAAAGTGTAGGTATTAAAATATTTACACATAAATCAATACCGTTTTTTACACCCAAAGTAGTTTTGTTATAAAAAATAAGCACAATAAAAAACATAATAAAAACTATAATGCTAAATAATTTATTAATTTTTAAAACCATATTTTCACCCACATAATCTATATGAATATTTTCTAGTAATTATCATAACTTTTAATGGGGTGATGGTTTTGAAAAAAGAAAATAATAAGCAACTTTATAAGGGCTTAGAGCTTCCGCCAAGTGCCTTTTTGGGAAATAGCAAAATAACCTTAAATTCAAACAAAGAGGCTATAGTTGAAGGCTGTAAAAACATATTAGAATACGAAGACGATCGTATAAAGCTTAATTTAGGTAATAAAACCCTTCTTATTTTAGGAACAAATCTTTCAATAAACTCAATAACAATAAACGGTGTTGTAATTTCGGGCAATATTTCAAGTGTGGAGTTTTAACTTATGGTTGCATTAAAGTTTTTAAGATTTTATTTTGGCTTTGTAAGGGTAAAGGCCATAGGCTTGTATCCCGAAAGAATAATAAATCTTTGTTATAAAAACGGTATAACTGTATGGCATATAAAAAAGAAGGAAGAAGTACTTTATTTTAATATCGCATCAAAAGACTTTAAGTGTCTTAGAGCAATAAGAACTAAATGCGCGGTATTACTTAAAATAAAATATAAAATAGGCCTACCGTTTGTAATAAAAAAGCATAAAAACAGGGCGGGAGTTTTAGTTGGACTATTGCTGTTTTTTATAGGTTTAAACCTGTTATCAAGCTTTGTTTGGAATATTAACGTTGTGGGCAATAGCGGTGTTTCAACCGAAGAAATTTTATCACAAGCTAACAAAATTGGTATTTACGAAGGTATGCCTAAAAAACAAATAAATTCACCCGTAATGCGCAATACAATGCTTTACAATTTCAATAAACTTTCTTGGGTAAGCTTTAATTTAGAAGGCTCACTTTTAACCATAAACGTTTCAGAAACTAAACAGGTTGAAAAACAAAATCATATTACCCCCACAAACCTTGTTGCAACAAAGGATGGAGTAATTAAATATCTTGAAATTAAGAGCGGTTATGCGGCAGTAAAAACAGGTCAGGCGGTAAAAAAAGGCGATCTACTCGTCAGCGGTGTTGCTGAGTTTAAAGAGGGGGTTTCGCATTTATATAATTCAAATGGAATTGTACTCGCAGAAACCGAAATCATCTATAACAATTCTCTGCCTTTACAAGAAGAAAAATATGTTTTAAGCGGCGATATTACTAAAAAACGCGTTTTGCAATTTTTTGGCATAAATATACCGCTTTATTTAGGTAGTGTTAAGGGTGAATACAATAAACAAGTGAATAAGCATTATATAAAAACAAATCAAAACTATCTGCCCATAAAATTGGTTACAACAGAATTTCATAAAAAGGTTCAAAC
>JAZNNZ010000056.1:0-8997 GCA_045580525.1 Acutalibacteraceae bacterium | reverse complement strand
TATTGTAAACCGCAACGATGAATTGATTAAAGTGAAAGAGCAAAACGAAGGAAGAGATGTTTCTCTTGAGGATGAGAATACAATTTATTCAATATTACGAAAACACAAGATTAATAAAAAAAACCATCAAAAAAACGAACGTTTGGTAATACACACTTTTTCTTTTGAATGTTTCGCGGTAGAACGCTGTTATAACGATTCCTTTTACGAATATAAAGAATTTAAAGAAAGTGTTTTTAACGATAAGACCATGTATGAAATAGATAGCCACAATCTTATTGTATTATACAAAAACCAAGAGTATTTAGATCAAGCCATTGCAAACGGAGAAACTGAATATTTAAAAGACGAATATTATAAAATATTAAAAAAATATGATAGATTTAATATGATTTCAAAAGATAAACATTTCTTTACTATGTTTGATATAGCTAGTAACGAAATGCACCCACTAGCACGTCATGATATGGTTGCAGAGTATTTATTTTACAATTAAGTAAAGATGAGGTAAGACAGGGGACGGTTCTACCGTCCCCCTTTTTTGTAATAGACATTAATGTTTATATGCAAATTATTTTGTGAATGTTTTTCACAAAATAAAAAACCTATAAAACAAAGGGTTTACAAAGCTTAAACCATGGTTTTTGCAAAATAAAAAGCACCGAATTTTTCGGTGCTTTTTTGTTTGCAATTTTAATTATTTCAAATTAAAGGTTAAGGTGTTAACGCTGTTGTTTTTGGCGGTTAGTGTAACCGCTTGTTGCTGACCGTTAACAGATACTGTGTAATTACCGTAGTTAATGCTACTTGCCTTGACCTTACCGTTAGCATCTGTAGTACCAATTTTGCCGGAAATTTTGCTATCTGTATTGGTAAGTGTAACGTCGGCATTTTTAACGGGGTTACCGTCTTTATCTAAAACCGTTAAATCTAAAATAGCTGCAAAGTTAATGTTTTTAGGTGTTGAAATTACACGGTAGGGCCATACGGGGTCGGGTCCGTATCTGAAGCGTTCAATAGTACAGAATTCCGGTCCGTTATCGTTGCCAACGTGATATACCCAGTGACCGTCGCCCTTATAACCTGCGTAAATAGATACGTGACAAGCCCAGTCTCTTCCTTCGCCACCATTACCAACAAAGTCTTCACATAAAATAAGTGAACCAATTGGAATTTCTTTTTCGGGGGTAAAGATATAACCTTGTGGACCGCCTGTACGACAGGTGAATTTAATTTCTTCGGAATAACCCGCCTGAATCCATTTTTTACCGCATTCATCCCATGCGTCTGCAAGTACGGGAGATTTTGGTTGAGCTAAAGAAGAAGTATCAATACCAACAACGTTTGGTAAATAGTTAAAGTAAACGTAAGATACGTAAGAAGCGCAAACAAGATCGCTCTTTTCAAACTTAGCAATATCGGGACGGCCTTCGGCATTTACTTCATAACCGCTGGTGCCTCCGTCGTAGTCGTAGCTTATTTTAGAAAGCCAACCAAGTCCCGGCTTTTGACCTGAAAGCACGTAGCTCCACATTCTGCCGCTTGCACGATGGGTTTTAATGTTGTAGCCGGTGTAAATAAGTGAGTCCATAAATACGTTATCTTCAATATTGCTGTAGAAGGTTTTGTTGTATGGGCTAACAAAGAAAAGCGGATTATTGGTTGGATTAATATCAATATGTGTAGGATGCCTTAATTCTCCGCCATAGTTTTCGTTTATAACGTAGCTGGTTGTATTGTTTGGTGCGGTGCTTGGCACTTCACTTGAAGAAGGTGCTTCACTTGAAGAAGGGGGTAGACTGCTGATTTCACTGCTTATTACTTCACTTGAAGAAGGGGCAGCGGGTTGTTTAATAAGCGGGAAAACAATAACACCTGCAACAATAAGCAAACACAAAACCAAAGCGGAAAGTGAAATTGATAGTTTATGTTTATCTAAAAACTTAATGAATTTTGTTTCTTTAAGATTTTTAAAAAAATCTTTAATTTTTTCTAACATAATTAACGACATACTCCTCATTATACATTAGTTAGTATATTTTAGAGTAAATTCGACAAAAAGTCAAGTGTAAAGCAAACGGTAAATATTGTATGAGGGTTTTTTGAAAGGATTTTTTGTAAAAAATAAACAAAACTTTTACTATTTTTGGATTGTTTTGAACAAAAAAATAATAGCAAAAATTTAACCCAAAAAACTTTAAAAAATACTCAAAAATATGTTGTAATTTGTAGACGCATTTGTTATAATAAATTTGTATAATGCGAAGGTGGGTAATTGCGCCCAAAATTTGTAAATTTTACGAAAGGTTGAGTGCGATATGTTGGATTTTCAAAAAGCAAACATGGGAAAACGCATATCGGCCGCCATTTTCGATTTTATACTTTTAGCGGTTGCTGTTATAGGCTTTGCCTTTATTTTAAACGGGGTGTTCGGGTATGACTCCAAAACCGCAAAACTTGAAGAATATTATAATAGCTACGAGCAACAATATAACGTTAAGTTTGACTTAACGGTAGAAGAAATGAATGATCTAACAGAAGCAGAAAAAGCTCACTATAATGAAGTGCAGGAAATTATCAATAAAGATACTGAATTTATTGCGTTGTACTCATCTATGATGAACTTGATTATACTTATAGTGGTATTCAGTGTGTTGCTCGGCTTTTTATTTTTAGAATTTTTAGTACCGCTTTTATTTAAAAACGGGCAGACGCTGGGCAAAAAGATATTTGGTATTGGCCTTATGCGTAAAGATGGCGTAAAAATTACTCCGGTTATGCTTTTTGTAAGAACCGTGCTTGGTAAATACACCATAGAAACCATGATTCCTATTTTTGTTATTGTAATGATCTTTTTTGGTTACATGGGAATTTTCGGTTCGGTAATCATTATGGCAATATTCTTTATTCAGTTAATAATGGTTTTTGCAACCAAAGCACATACCGCTATACATGATAAAATGGCGGGTACAGTAATGGTTGATATGCAAAGTCAGTTAATTTTTGATACTTATGAAGATCTTTTAAGCTATAAGCAAAAGCTTCATAAAGATATGGTGGAACAAACAGAAAGCTAAGGGCTTTTTGTTAAATAATAAATAATTAACTTAAAATAAATCAGAAAGGCGACTGGAAATGAAAATTGTTTTGCAAAATCTAACAAAAATCTTCCCTTCTCGTAACAAAAAGAGCAAAGAGGAAGTGGTGGCAGTTAATGACTTCACCTTTACCATTCCCGATGGTAAGCTTATAGGACTTTTAGGTCCTTCAGGCTGCGGCAAAAGTACAACCCTTTATATGATAAGCGGTTTACAAAAGCCATCCGGCGGTCAAATCTTTTTCGGCGATGATGACGTTACTGAATTATCAGCTGAAAACCGTGGCGTTGGTCTAGTGTTCCAAAACTATGCGCTATATCCACATATGACCGTTAAGCAGAACATAATGTTCCCATTACAAAATCTTCGCGGCGAAGATAAGCTTTCTAAAGAGGTTATGATCAAACGCGCATACGAAGCTGCAAAATTAGTTCAGATTGATGAACTTATGGATCGTAAACCCAGTGAGCTTTCGGGTGGTCAGCAACAACGTGTTGCAATTGCTCGTGCACTTGTTAAAATGCCAAGAGTACTTCTACTTGACGAGCCCCTATCAAACCTAGACGCAAGACTACGTTTACAAACTCGTGAAGAAATCAGACGTATTCAAAAAGAAACAGGCATCACAACAATCTTCGTTACTCACGACCAAGAAGAAGCAATGAGCATTTCTGATATGATCGTTGTTATGAAGTTAGGTGTTGTTCAACAAATCGGCGCACCACAAGACGTTTATGATGATCCTACAAACCTATTCGTTGCAAAGTTCTTAGGTACTCCACCTATCAACGTATTCGAAGGTAAGGTTGTTGCTGAAAAATTATATTTAGGCGACGCCGCTGTTTTAGATGTTAAGGGCGTAGAAGACCAGGAAGTTTTCGTTGGTATTCGTCCTGAAGGCTTTACACTTGATAAGAAGGGCGCATTGGTTTGCGGACTTAATAGTGTTGAAGTTATGGGTCGTGACGTTAGCGTTGTATCTAACCACCCCGCAGCACTAGTTCCTGCAATTCGTTCAATTATCGATGCTGATAATAAAATTGAAGCAGGTGAAACCGTATCTTACAGCCTAAAACCACATAAGGTATTCTTATTCAATAAAGAAACCGAAGAACGCATTCGTTTTGAGGTGAAGTAATATGGTAGAAAGTAAACACAGATGGAAAGCCTGGATTTATCTTTCTCCTGCGCTTATCCTACTTTTAATCTTTACTGTTTGGCCAATTTTTAACACCTTAATAATGGCCTTTTCAGAAGGTTATAACAGTATGACTGCGGTTGCAGGTGCAAGCTTTAAGTTTGGTCTTGGTAACTTTATTAACGTTATTGAGTATAAAAACTTTATTACCTGCTTAACCAACACAATGCTATTAACCTTCTTAACAGTTCCAATTTCAACTATTTTAGCATTACTTATTTCGGTTTGCTTAAACGCAATTAGACCGCTACAACGTTTATTACAAACAATTTATTTCTTACCCTACGTTACAAACTCAATTGCTATCGGTATGGTATTTGCAGCTATGTTTAATATGGTTGGTTCTGCCTTTGGTGGCGAAAACGAGTTAATTATTACCGCAGGTATTATTAATAATGTATTAGGCGTATTTGGTGTAGGTCCTATAAACTGGATCAACTCCGGTTCTGAATATTGGGCAAACATAGTTGTTATGGTTGTTTACATTGTTTGGAACGCACTACCCTTTAAGATTTTAATTTTACTTGGCGGACTTCAGAGCATCAATAAGCAATATTATGATGCAGCCCGTGTTGACGGAACAAGCAAGGCTCGTGTTCTTACAAAGATCACCGTTCCTCTACTTTCTCCCATGCTTGCATACGTTGTAATTACAGGCTTTATCGGCGGCTTTAAAGAATATTCTTCTATCGTTGGTATTTTCGGTGAAGATATGGGTCCTGCCGGTGCTCCCGGAAGATTAAACACAATGGTTGGCTTTATTTACGATGCACTTGCAACCCAACAAGGACGCGCAAGTGCTGCAGCGTTAATCTTGTTTGTAATTATCTTTATTGTTACAATGATTAACCTATACGTAAGTAAAAAGAAAACCCACTATTAATAAGGAGGAGAAACAAATGGCTAACACTGCTACTATGAAAGCAAAAGATTTGCGCAAAGTCTCCTCTACACAAACTGTTGTAAAGTTCTTTTCGCAATTTGCAACATACTTATTCTTAATAATAATGGCAATAATTATTTTATTCCCATTTTATTGGATGTTAATTTCATCAGTTAAATCTATTGATGAATATCGTTTATCGGTTCCCACCCTTTTCCCTCGTGAAATTTTGTGGGGTAACTACGTTCAAGCTTTTAATCAAGCAAACCTAGGAACATTATTTATGAACACCGTTTACGTTGGTGTGGTATCAACCTTACTATCATTAGTAATTACAGTTCTTTCAGCCTTTGCTTTTGCAAGACTTGAATTTAAAGGTAGAGATGCTCTGTTTGCATTCCTACTTGCAACCATGATGATTCCCGGTGAATTATTTACAATTACTAACTATGCAACAGTTAACAGCTTTGGCTGGATGGAATCATTCACAGTTTTAATTGTTCCTTTCTTAGTAAGTACATTCTATATTTACCTATTAAGACAGAACTTCTTACAAATTCCTGACGAGCTATATTTAGACGCAAAGGTTGACGGTACAAGCGATATTAAATATTTGTGGAAGGTTATGATTCCATTAGCGCTTCCAACATTAATATCAATTACCATTTTAAAAATGATGGGCGCATGGAACTCATACGTATGGCCACGTTTAGTTGCTAACGACGCAGCCCACCAACTAATTACCAACGGTTTAAGAAACGCCTTTACTGATGCATCGGGTGACGTTAACATTCCCGTTCAGATGGCAGCCGTTGCAATAGTATCACTTCCGCTATTCTTGGTATTCGTATTCCTACGTAAATATATTATGAAGGGCGTATCTCGTAGCGGTATTAAGGGATAATAGTTGAGAGACCACCTCAACATTATTATAAAAAAATAAACACAAGGATGGAAAATGACGTGAAAGCAAGAAAAATTTTGAGCCTCATTTTAGCATTGGTTTTATGTTTAGCAACATTTACCGGCTGTAATGGTGGCAAAACCTTCGCAGACTTTGTCGTTCCTGAAGAAGGATTCGACACCACCACACCCGTTACAATCAAGTTTTATCACACAATGGGTGCAAATCTACGTGAAGTTTTAGATCGTTATATCATTGAATTTAACAAGATCTATCCAAACATCACAATCGAACACGAACAAGTTGGTGGCTATGATGACGTTCGTGATCAAATCAAAACAGAAATCACTGTTGGCGAACAACCACATATTGCTTACTGCTATCCCGACCACGTAGCACTATACAATATGGCTCAGGCTGTTCAAACATTAGATTCTCTAATTGCCAGCAAAGTAGAAGTAACCCGTCAAGATGGTTCTAAAGAAGTTCTAGGTTTAACCGACGAACAAATTGCAGACTTCATTCAAGGTTACTACAACGAAGGTAAAGAATTCGGCGATGACAGAATGTACACATTACCACTTTCTAAATCTACCGAAGTTCTTTATTACAACAAAACATTCTTTGACAAACATGGCTTAAAGGTTCCTACCACTTGGGACGAAATGGAAGATATTTGCAAAAAGATCAAAGAAATCGATCCTGACTCTATCCCTCTAGGTTATGACTCAGAAGCTAACTGGTTCATCACAATGTGTGAACAATCCGGTTCTGACTATACCAGTGCAGACGATGATCACTTTATTTTTGATAACGATACAAACTATGCATTCGTTAAACGTTTCAGAGATTGGTATCAAAAGGGTTATGTAACAACTCAAGAGCTTTCCGGCGGTTACACATCCGAATTATTCACCAAAGCAGAATCTGATGCAGGTAACAGCTACATGTCTATCGGTTCTTCTGCAGGTGCTACTCACCAAAGACCTGATAAGGTTGACGAAAAATATCCCTTCGATGTAGGCATTGCAACTATTCCTCAATTAGATGCAGCTAATCCAAAGGTTATTTCTCAAGGACCTTCTCTAACAATCTTCAAGAAAAACAATCCTCAAGAAGTTATGGCTTCTTGGCTATTTGTTAAATACCTAACCACATGCGTTGAATTCCAAGCTGAATTCTCAATGGCATCAGGTTACATCCCCGTTATTAAATCTGTTGGTGAAAACCCAGTTTATAAGGGCGAATTCTTAGACAAAGCAAACGGTGGCGACTTTATCTCTGCATTAAGCGCTAAGGTTGGCTTACAACAAGAAGCAGCATATTATACTTCTCCAGCATTTAACGGTTCTTCCACAGCTCGTGATCAGGTTGGTCTATTAATGCAAACCTGTCTATCATCAAAATGGACTGACGTTGATACCGAAATTAAAAATGCATTCGCAGCAGCTATTGCTGAATGTGAATATCAGGTAGGTTAATATATAATATGAATAGAATATTAACAAATAAATTTTTTAATATTTCTGTATCGCTAATTCTCGCAGTGGTTATGCTTTTCAGCATAACCGCTTGCGGTGAACAAACCGATAACCCCGCAGGTAGTGGTGAACACGTTGATTACGCGGCAAGTGTTAAGCTTGACCCTTCAAGTGGCACCTTACAGCAAGAGGTTACAGTTCACGCTTTTATTGATGGCGATACAACCCACTTTAAAGCAAAAGGTTCATCTAATTTACCCGCAGATATTTTAAAGGCAAGATATTTAGGTATTAACACTCCTGAATCTACCGGTAAAATTGAAGAATGGGGTAAAGCCGCATCTAACTTTACAAAAGAAAAGTTAAGTAATGCAACCTCAATTGTTGTTGAATCAGACAACAATAAGTGGAATGCCGACTCTACCGGCGGCAGATATTTAGTTTGGGTTTGGTATAAAGGCGAAGGCGATGCCGAATACCGTAACCTTAATATTGAAATTTTACAACAAGGCCTTGCAATTGCATCAAACTCAGCAAATAACCGTTACGGTGAAACCTGTATGAATGCAATTAACCAGGCAAGAGTTGAAAAATTACACGTTAACTCCGGCGAAAAAGACCCCGATTTTCCATACGGCGGTGCGCAAGAGTTAACACTTAAAGAATTAAGAACCAACGTGAAAGAGTATGACAACCAAAAGGTTGCATTTGAAGGTGTTATTGTTAAAAATAATAATAATACAGTTTACGTTGAAGAGTATGATGCCGAAAGTGATATGTATTTTGGTATGCAGGTTTACTACGGTTATGCATTAAATGGCACAGGCTTACAAATCCTATCTGTAGGAAACCGTGTAAGAATTGTTGGTACCGTTACTTATTATGAAACAGGCGGCACCTATCAGGTGTCTGGTCTTGAATATTCTCCAATGAGACCGGATGATCCTAACAATATTAAAAAGATAAGCGAAGGTCATAACCCTGCTTATCCATTAACCACTCCTACAACCCTTAAAGACGGTAAGGTTACATTAACAATAGGCGAAGAAAATAAAGAATTCAAATATGCTGATTTAGCAATTCATTCTTCAATTTCTATGAAGGGCCTAAAGGTTGTTGATACCTATACAACCACTAACGAAGAAAGCTCTTCTAAAGGCGCTATTACTTTAACCTGTACTAAGGACGGCAAGGAAATTGACGTTAGAACAATAGTTTTAACCGATGAGAATGGCAATGTTGTAAAGGCAAGCCTATTTGCCGGCAAAACAATTGATGTTAAGGGCATTGTTGATTACTTTAGCGGTGAATATCAAATCAAAGTATATTCGCTAAACGATATCACTATTCATTAAAGTATATAATTAAATTTATATAAAATTAAAAAAGGAGAGAAAAAGAGTATGAAAAAGTTCCTCGCACTTGCACTCGCA
>JAZNNZ010000055.1:0-1848 GCA_045580525.1 Acutalibacteraceae bacterium | reverse complement strand
GGGTCAATTTTTACTAATTCTGCTAACGGATCAAGCAGTCTTCTTGCAATTGACACTGCAGAACGTAGTGAAACGTCAAATTCGGGAAATTCTTCTGCTGCTAATTTAGATGCAGAATAAACCGAAGCTCCGGCTTCGCTTACTACCATATATTTAACTTTTGTTCCTTTTATTAATTCCGAAACAAAAATTTCTGATTCTTTACTTGCAGTACCGTTGCCTATTGCAATAGCTGTAACACCAAATTTATTTATTAATTCTAAAAGTTTCTTAGATGCTTCTTCTGTTCTGTTTTGTGGTGGGGTAGGGTAAACAACAGTTGTTGCCAATACTTTGCCATATTCATTAACTATCGCAATTTTACAGCCTGTTCTATACGCTGGGTCAAAACCCATTATTACGTTGCCCTTTAACGGGGGTTGCATTAATAGTGGTTTTAAATTTAAACCAAAAACTTTTATAGCTGATTCTTCTGCTTTTTCTGTTAAAATATTTCTTATTTCGTTTTCAAGTGATGGCAATAGCAAACGCTTAAGAGAATCCTCAATTGCATTAACTATAATATTCTCAAAAGTTAAGCTTCTTTTTCCAATAATTATTTGTTTCGCAATTTCAATTTCGCGGTCTAAATCTGATTGCATTGAGATTTTTAATACTTTTTCTTTTTCTCCACGATTAATTGCTAATACTCTATGGGATGCAATTGTTTTTACAGCTTCTGAATAATCGTAATATTGTTCATAAGGTGTTTTTTCTTCGCTTTTAGAACTGCTTTTCAACACTGCAGTTTTAAAAATAAATTCTCTTAGAGCGCCGCGAACATCTGCATTTTCAGAAACAATTTCTGCAATAATATCTGATGCTCCGTTAATTGCAACTTCTTCAAAATCAACGCCAAGTTCAGAATTAACATATTCTTTTGCAAATTCTAAAATATCTTTACTTTCTGTACATGTTAAAATTATATTTGAAAGCGGCTCGAGACCTTTTTCTTTGGCGATTGTTGCTCTTGTACGTTTTTTCTTTTTAAACGGCATATATAGGTCTTCAAGCTCACTAATTGTTTTTGCATTTAATATTTTATCGTTTAGTTCATCTGTCATTGCTTCAAGCTTAACAATAGCATTAATTACTTCTTCTCTTCTTGTTTCTAGATTTTTAATTTTAGCAAGTCTTTCATTAAACTCTCTTAACGTTTGATCATCTAATGAACCTGTTGCTTCTTTTCTGTAACGAGCTATAAAAGGTACAGTATTACCTTCTTCTAATAGCTTTAGCGTGGCTTCTGCTTGCCAAACTGCAATATTTAATTCCGTTGAAAGTTGTTGTGCTATATTCATATCTTTTAATTCCTTATCAAAAATAAAAGGCGGAACCCACGGTCCCGCCCTAAAATCAAGATTTAAAGTTCTTCTGCAATTTCAAAGATAGAAGCAGGTAAATCTTCTTTTGCGCAAGAAACGGTGAAGGTGAAGTTTACGTTATCTTCTTCACTTACAGCGCTTAATCTGTTTAAAAAGTCAACTAATTCATCATAGTTGCGGCTACCTAAACGTAAAGTAGCATCAACAAAAACATCTGTTACATCATGGTTTGTACAGCTGGTTCCGCACAGTAAGCCATAAAGCTCACCATAGCCGGAAATACCATAGCGTTCTGCATCTATAAGACGAACCTTATGTGAAAGACTATAGGTTAAAACGTCACCTTTTTCAACACATACAACGTTACCGTTTGATTCAGCGGCGGTAGTGTTAACTAAGTCAATAAGTCTTTTTGTTTTGCCAGAGCCTTTGTTTCCGATAATAAGTTTAATCATATTGGTCACTCCTTTTTATTATTAACCGC
>JAZNNZ010000054.1:0-9082 GCA_045580525.1 Acutalibacteraceae bacterium | reverse complement strand
CTCGGAGTAACACCTGAACAAATCAATTCTAAAACGGGTACATTTTGTATTCCCGAATTTGGTACCTCCTTTGTACGCGGAATGCTTGAAGACTGTAAGCCTAAAAACTTTGCGGATTTACTGCAGATTTCGGGTCTTTCTCACGGTACAGACGTTTATTTGGGTAACGCAAAAGACCTTATCGAAAACGGTACTTGTACCATTTCAGAGGTTATTGGTACACGTGATAATATTATGGTTTATTTAATCCATAAGGGTATGGATGAAGGTCGTGCATTCCAAATTACAGAAACGGTTCGTAAAGGTCTTATTGCAAAGGGTAAGGTTTCCCCTGAAGATTGGTCAAAAATGGAAAACGATATGCGTGCAGTAGGTGTGCCTGAATGGTACATAAAAAGCTGTTATAAGATTAAATATATGTTCCCCAAAGCTCACGCCGCAGCATATGTTATTTCGGCAATCAGGGTAGCGTGGTATAAGGTTTATAAACCGCTTGAATTTTATTGCGCATACTTTACCGCCCGTCCTGAAGACGTTGATGTGCCCACGGTTATTCGCGGTCATTCAGCGGTTAAACAGTATATCAGAGATATCGAAGCTAAAGGTAAGGAAGCCACAAAAAAAGAGCTTGACGTTTATGAAAATATGCTTATTTTTAATGAAATGATGGCTCGTGGTATTGAAATATTACCTATAGATATTGAAAAATCCGAAGCAATGAAATATGTACCCGAAAACGGTAAAATGCGTCTACCGTTTGGTGCGCTTTCCGGCGTTGGTGAAAAGGCGGCATATTCTTTATATGAAGCCGCAAAGGCCAAAAACTATATTTCTAAAGATGATTTTAGAACACAAGCCGGCGTTTCAAAAACAATTATAGATAATTTGGCAGAGCTTGGAGCTTTAGGCGATATGCCTGATACAAACCAGCTTTCACTATTTTAATTATGTATAGCTTGTTTTTTAAACCCTTTCCCAAAATAAAGGCCGATGGCCTGTTGCTTCGTTTTATTAGGTTCTCCGATATTAAAGATATTTACGAAATTTACAGCGAAAAGGACGTTTGCAAGTATTCCGACATTTCGGTTTATGAGTCTGTAAGTGATGCTTATCATTATTATTTAAATAATCTTAAAAATTATTTTCGCAATAAATGTTATTCATTTATGGTAGAAGACAGGTCTTTAAAAAAGGTTATAGGAACCATTACAATAACTCAATGCTCTTTTAACTATAAGATTGTGCAAATAGGCTATTCCTTTAATAAAAATTATCATAAAAAGGGCTATGCCACAAAAGCTCTTGCAGCTTTTTTAGACTTCTGTTTTAATAGACTTGAAACCGAAAGGGTAGAAGCAATGGTTCTGCCGGAAAATCTACCATCCATTAAGCTTCTAGAAAAACTAGGCTTTAATAATGAAGCTTTGCTTAAAAAAGGCGCAATGCACAACGGAACCGCAAAAGACGTATATATGTTTGCAAAAACAAATAAAAATTAGATTAAAATCTTGTTTTCTGAAATTATTTGCAGAAAACAAGATTTTTTTCATAAAAAAGGTTGCAATTTTGTAACAATTTGTTATAATAGAATTGTAAATGTAACAATTTTGTAACTTTTTAAAGGGGAATAATTTTGGTAGAACTTATTGAAAAATATATAGATCCTGCACTTTCGTGGTGTAAGGAAGCTTTTAAAAAGGCAATTCAGTTTTTTATAAGCGCCTTTAAATTTTTAAAGTATGCAAACACAGAATACCCAAGAATTATCAAAGGAATTTTAAGTGTTTTAATTGTAACTGTATTAACCTTTTCAATTACAAGCTATACAGGTATTACCAGAGCGTGTGAAATTCACTTAAACGGTATGTCCATCGGTTGCGTTTCAACCGAAGAAGAAGTTTATAAAGCAAAAGAAATTGCTAAAGAATTAGTGTACGATCAAAACGGTAAGGTTTTAATCGACAATATTGCATTCCAAAGGGTATATACCGGTAGCAGAAATTTAATCACCGCAGAAAATCTGGCGGATCAAATTTTAGAAAACACAGATGATATTAAGAAAAGTGTTGTTTTAACGGTTGACGATAAGGTTATTGGATACGCCAACACCAAAGAAGAAGTAGATACACTTTTAAATGAATATCTGGCAACCAAGCAAAAGGGAAGTGACGTAATTTCAGCCGAGCTTCATAACACGGTTAAAATTTCCGAGTCCTATGTTTCGGCAGAAACCTTTGAAGAAGCTCCTGATTTGGAAACAGAAATTTTTAAAGAAAACGTTATTCCTCTAAAAACTATAAAGTACGAAACCACCAAAAAAGAAGTTAACTATACCACAACCTATCAAAAGACCGATACTATGTACGAAAATAGCGAAAGAACCACCGTTTTTGGTGAAAAAGGCTTAAATGAAGTGGTTGAAAAGGTCGGCTATATTGATGGTGTTGAGGTTTCTCGTGAAACGGTATCTGTTACAGTATTAAAAGAGCCTTCAAATGCGGTTGTTTTGGTTGGCACAAAGCCATATACACAGGGCAGTAACTCAACCAATAGCGCAAGTGCAAAGGGCTTTATTTGGCCGGTAGATCTTGGCGTTTATAATGTAATCACTTCATATTGGGGTGACGGTCGCGGTCATAAGGGCTACGATATTGCCTGTGCAAAGGGTACTAAAATATACGCTGTAAAGGCGGGTACGGTTATAGAATCACAATGGAGCAACAGTTACGGTTATTTTATAACAATAGACCACGGTAATGGAGTAACCACAAGATACGCCCACTGCAGTAAGCTCTTCTCAAGAGTAGGACAAACCGTAAGCCAGGGAGAAAATATTGCTCTTGTAGGTTCAACCGGTTGGAGTACCGGTCCACATGTACATTTCGAAGTAAGAATTAACGATGTACCGCAAAACCCTAAATATTATATTAGTAGATAATAATATAAATATAGCTTGATAGTAGTATCAGGCTATATTTTTTTAAATAGTGCTTGACTTAAAAAAATATTTTTGTTATAATAATCTGTGCTATAAATATTAATATAGCTCCTTGCTCTGAAAAATCAGGGCCATATTGTCCAGAAGGAGGTGCGACGAACTTATGACAGCCAAATATGAAGCAATGATGATTTTTTCACTTAAAAACGGTGAAGAAGGCGTAGCAACATTAGTTGAAAAATTCAAAGCTTTAATTGAAAAGAACGGTACTGTAGAAAGCGTCGACGAATGGGGTAAGCGCAAACTTGCTTACTTAATCGAAGACGAAGCAGAAGGCCACTATGTTCTTTACAATTTTGAAAGTGAAGCTAACTTCCCAGCAGAATTAGAACGTGTTGCTAAAATTACAGACGGCGTACTAAGAATTATGACCGTAAGAAAGTAGGAGACTGAAAGTATGTTAAACGTAGTAGTATTAACAGGTAGACTAACAGCAGATCCCGAACTTAAAACCACCTCGTCAGGTATTGCAGTGTGCAGCTTTTCAATTGCTGTAGAACGCAGATATCGCAGCGGCGAGGAAAGACAGGTTGACTTTATCAATATCGTTGCTTGGAGAGCTAGTGCAGAGTTTGTTTCCAAGTACTTTAAACGCGGTCAAATGATCGCTGTTGAAGGTTCTTTACAATCTCGCAGATATCAAGATAAGGACGGTAAAAACCGTACCGTATATGAGGTTGTTGCAAGTAACGTTCAGTTTGCAGATTTCAAAAGCGGCGGAGCTTCAGCAGATGGTGAAGTAGCTCCTTCATTCTCAAATGCAGGAGAAAGCGACTTTGTTGAAATCAGCGGCAATGATGACGACCTGCCATTCTAAAAATAATTTGAATAATTAGAAAGGAATAAGGTTATGGAAAAGAACGAAAGACCAATGCGCAGAAAAACCCGTAAAAAGGTTTGCAGATTTTGCGCAGAACGTGTAGAAGTTATTGATTATAAAGACGTAGCAAGACTACGTAGTTTTGTATCTGAAAGAGCAAAAATTCTACCTCGTAGAGTTACAGGTACATGCGCAAAGCACCAAAGACATCTTACAACAGCTATCAAGCGTGCAAGACAGGTTGCTTTACTACCTTACGTAGCTGACTAATAACTTTTAAAGCAGTACACAATGTGTACTGCTTTTTTTATTGAATTTATCATACTCATATGTTATAATAATAAAAAATATTAAGGGGAATAAAAAATGAAAAAGTTTATTGAAGATTTTAAAGCATTTGCACTTAAAGGCAACGTTATGGATATGGCCATAGGTGTTATTATCGGTGGCGCATTCGGTAAAATCGTTACTTCTTTGGTTAACGATATTATTATGCCACTTATTAGCTTAATTACAGGTAACGTTAACTTTACAGAATTAAAATGGGTTTTCAAAGAGGCTGTTGTAGATGCAGCGGGTGCTGTTGTAACCCCTGAAGCCGCTCTTTATTATGGTAACTTTATTCAATGCGTTGTAGACTTTTTAATTATTGCATTATCAATTTTCCTAGTATTAAAGCTTATTATGAAGGCTAAGGAAGCCGCTGAAAACCTAAAGAAGAAGGAAGAGGAAGCTGAGGCTGCTGAAGAGGCTGCAACCGTTGACCAAAATATTGAATTACTAACCGAAATCAGAGATTTACTAAAAGAACAAAATAAATAATGACGGTTTTTTTAGAAAAAACTGAATATTTATATCAAACTGAAAAGGTAATAAGGTTGTTTTTGCCATTTGAAAAAATAACCTTTAATGATAAAAAAGAAAATGGGCGCCACCTTATTACCACCTTTTTTGATAACACCATAACCGCCACCCTTAATTTTGCCGATAAAACTGTCACACAAACAGTAAAAGCACAAGATACCGAAAAGGGACTACTTAAGGCGGTTTTTTTGTGCTTTACTGAAATTTCAGGTTTTGTTTTAGAGTGGGGACTACTTACCGGTATTCGCCCCGCAAGACTTTTTATTTCTTTAACCAAACAGTTCGGACAAGAATATGCTGTAAAAACCTTTAAAGAAGACTATTTAGTTAGTCAAAATAAAATTGATTTACTTATAAAAACCGCTAAAAGCGAAGAGGCAATTATTTCATTATCTAACAAAAAAAGCGTTAGCTTATATATTTCTATACCTTTTTGCCCTTCAAAATGTGCCTATTGCTCGTTTGTTAGTGATGCAACCGAAAAGGCGTCAGAATTAATACTGCAGTATCTGGAAAAGCTTTGCACAGAGCTTATAGAAACTGCAAAATACGTTAAAGAATTTGATCTTAATATAGAAACTATATATATTGGCGGCGGCACACCGTCAATGCTTAATGCTGAACAATTTACAACACTTTTAAATACAGTAAAAGATAATTTTAATTTAAATAACATTCGAGAGTTTACGGTAGAAATGGGACGCCCCGACACTACCACAAAAGAAAAGCTACTTGCAGTAAAACCGTATGCTACAAGAATTTGTTTAAATCCGCAAAGCTTAAATAATAGCGTTTTATCTGCTTGTAGCAGAAATCATACCGCAGAAGAATTTATAAGTGCTTTTAATTTAGCGCGTGAATGTGGCTTTAATAATATTAATTGCGACCTCATTGCAGGACTTCCCGATGATACTCCGGAAAGCTTTGCAGAATCTTTAAAAAGCTTAATAGCATTAAACCCCGAAGGTATAACGGTTCATACTTTAGCCTTAAAACGTGCAGCAAACCTTTATAAAAATGCATATTATGAATTTGATAAGGGTAAATCTGTTGCGTTAATGACCAATACCGCGCTAGAGCTTTTAGAACAAAACGGTTATAATCCGTATTATTTATACCGTCAAAGTAAAACTGCCGGTAATTTAGAAAACATAGGCTATTCTAAAAAAGGCTACGAAGGCCTTTATAACGTGTATATTATGGACGAAACCCACACTATTTTAGCTGTGGGCGCAGGTGCTGTAACAAAATTAAGAAAGCCTTTTGAAAATAAAATTGAGCGTATATTTAACTATAAATTTCCCTTTGAATATGTTGGAAAATTTGATGAAATGTTGCATCGCAAAAAACAAATAGGAGATTTTTATAATGCTAACTGTAAATAAAATAAATGAACTTTCTTTATCTCCGCAAGAATTTATTTTAACAGCCGAAAAAGAATATCGTAAGAAAATTTCTGATGTTGCCAATACTATTTTTAAAGATAAAAATAAAAAGATAGTTTTAATTGCGGGACCCTCTGCTTCGGGCAAAACTACAACGTCCGCCTTTTTGCAGCAAGAACTAAAGCAACTTGGCGTTTCTTCGTCGGTTGTATCGTTAGATAATTTTTATGGCGGCGATCACGAAATGCCGCTGCTTGATAACGGTAAACCTGATTTTGAGTCGGTTTATTCATTAGATTTAGAAGAAATGCATCGTGCGTTTAAAGAGATTATTGATTGTGGCAAAACCGATATTCCGGTTTTTGACTTTTTAACTCATAAAAGAGCCGACTTTAGACAGAATATTGACATTTCAAACGGTGGACTATTAATTGTTGAAGGACTTCACGCTATTAACCCCGTAATTTATGAAAACCTACCGGCAGAAAGTCTGTATAAAATTTATATAAGTGTAAATAAAAGTATTTATAACGATGACGGTACAGAAGCATTAAACAGTCGTGAATTGCGTTTTGTAAGAAGATTGTGTCGTGATTCGGTTTATCGTTCATCAGATGCGGTAAATACTTTGCGCCTTTGGACTTCGGTAGTAGAAGGTGAAAAGAAATATTTATACCACTTTAAGCCAACTGCAGATGTGGCTTTAGTAACTCTTCATAATTATGAAGTATGCATATTTAAAAGCATTGCTTTAAGACTTTTAGAAAATTTGCCTAATACAAGCGAAAACTATGAAATGGCAATAAAGGTAAGAGAAACGCTGAAACGTTTTAACGATATTGATATTTCTTTAGTTCCCAAAACGTCTTTAATGCAAGAATTTATCTAAACTTGATAAAACCTATTAAATATGGTAATATTTTTAAAAAAGGAGTAAAATTATGGATTCTTTTGAAGGTGCATTAAATAAAGCAAAAGAAATGGCTTCTGCCGCTTATAAAAAAACCGAAGAAGCTATTATTATTCAAAAACAAAAATTAGAACTTGTTTCTTTAAACACAAAGCTTAACGATGCTTTTTCTTCTTTAGGTAAAGCATTATATAATAAAGATATAGATCTATCAGGCGAAGAAGAAATAGTAAACGAAATTAAAGCTTTAGAAGAACAAATTGCCGCTTTAAATTCTGAAATAAGAAAGGCTAAATGCAAAGATAATTGCGTAGTTTGCGGTAAAGAAATAGAAAAGGATGCCGCATTTTGTTCACATTGCGGCGCAAAGCAAGAGGACTAAAAAATGAATGAAATAAAAATTGGCGTGGTTATTGCTGATGAAAATGAGTATAATCCCGCTGTGGATGTGTTAAGTGAATATTTTGTAGAGGACAAGCCGCTGTGTAATAAACCCGGCAAATTCTTTAAAATAGAGAATAATGGCAATATAGCCACCGTTCATATGGTACTTTCGGGTATTGGTAAAATTAATACCGCATCTGCTGCAGCACTGCTTTTATCTCAAAATGATATTTTAGCAAACTTTGGCTATGCAGGTGGTGTAAGCGGTGTTAATAGGGGAGATATTTTAATAGGTACTTCCTTTGTTGAGCACGATTTTGACATTTCTGTCTTTGGTTATGAAACCTGTGAAAAACCCGGTCAAGAATATATTTATTCATCTAGTGACCGCTTAAATAAAATATTAAAAAAGGTTTATAAAAACGCTAAAACCGGTAGGGTTGCTACCGGAGATAGTTTTGTCTGTGAAGAATCTACAAGTGAGTTTTTGCGCAGAGACCTTTTAGCCTCTGCTTGTGATATGGAATCTGCCGCAGCGGCATATACCGCAAACTTTATGGGTAAAGAATTTGTGTCCTTTAAGCAAATTTCTGATGGTGCAGATGATGATGCAACTGCAGATTACAGAGAAATGAACGATTCGAATATAACCAGTATGGGCGAAATTTTCAGAGACTTTCTGTTAGAACTTATAAAATAAAGAAGGTATTGTATGAATAAGCAAAAAAGCGGTAATGGTCAAAGCTTTATATATGGCGCCGCAATAATGGTAATTTCAACCGCTATTGTTAAGGTGCTTGGCGCGGTTTTCCGTATACCTTTAACATACTTAATTCACGAAAAAGGTATGGGATTTTATTCCACAGCTTATGACCTGTATTTACCAATTTATGCACTTGCAATGGCGGGGCTTCCCATTGCGGTTTCACGTATAACTGCAGAATTTGTACAAAAAAACAGGTATAACGATGTACGTAAAACCCTAAAGGTTGCTCAAAAAGCATTTTTAGTAACGGGACTAACAGGCTTTTTGTTAATGCTTTTATTAATATATCCCTTTATACTTATAACGGGTAACGATGGTGCTTTATACGGTATGTTAGCCATTGCACCAAGCGTTTTGTTCTGTTGTATTATGTCTTCTTACAGAGGCTATTACGAAGGACTAAGAAATATGTATCCAACCGCCATTTCAACCATTATTGAAGCGGCCGGTAAATTGGTTTTAGGTTATGGTTTTGCTTATGGCGTAATTGCATATTATGGCGAAGTAAATACTAAAAGCGCTTCTTTAGCTGCAGCGGCGGCATTGCTTGGTATAACCTTAGGCACAGCCTTTTCTGCCATTTACTTAATTATAAGACATAAGGGTAAGGGCGATGGCATTACTGCTGAAATGTTGGCTTCTTCTGAAGTTGCAGAAGGCGGCAAATCAATTTTAAAGGCGCTTGTAGCTATAAGTGTGCCGGTTGTTTTAGGCTCACTTGTTACCAATATCGCGTCTTTGATAGACGTTATGATGGTTCAATGGCAATTAGATAACGCGGTTAAAAACGCACCGGAGGTTTTCAGAAATCTTTATGGTACAATACTTAAAGATACTACCGACGCAGAAATTCCAAACTATCTTTACGGTGTTTATAAAGGCTATGCCTTTACCTTATATAATTTGGTTCCTACAATAACTTCTGTTATTGGTGTTTCCGCACTACCTGTTTTAG
>JAZNNZ010000053.1:0-7074 GCA_045580525.1 Acutalibacteraceae bacterium | reverse complement strand
CCAAAAAGAAGCCTTTAAAGATAGTGAAATTATGCTTTTAATTTCTCTTTTGGAGTATCTTTTAAACTCTTTAAACATAAACGAAAGTACCACCAAAATCAAAAGCAACGATTATGCCATTTTTACAGAGGCTGTACGATATATAAAAGAAAATCTTGATAAAGATATTTCAATAAATAATATGTCGTCTTATTTGTGCGTTTCTTCTTCAAAATTAAAGCGTGTTTTTGCAAAATACTCGGCACTTAGTATTCATAAATTTATGCTTGCGGTAAAAACAGAAAAGGCAAAAGAGCTACTTAAAAGCGGCCTTTCATCTAAAGAGGTTTCAAAACGACTGGGCTTTGAAAATCAAAACTATTTCAGCGCTGTTTTTAAACGTGAAACCGGTAAAAGCCCAAGCGAATATTGCAATGGTTAAAAAAGAATAACACCTATAAAACTCCCATACAATTTAAGTGAATGCTTAAAAGTATGGGGGAATTTTTTTGGTTAAAAAAACCTTTATAAAAAACGCCTTTTTATTGACCGTTACAAGCCTTATTTTAAGGTTTATAGGCGTCTTTTTCAGGGTGTGGCTTTCAAGAACAATTGGCGCTGAAGGAATGGGACTTTATCAGCTTATAATTTCGGTATACGTATTGGCTTCTGCTTTTGCGGCAGGCGGCCTTACTACAGCCGTTACAAGACAGGTTACCGACCGCCTTTGTAAAAACGATGCCAAAGGGGCAAAAAGAGCTCTTTTAACATCTGTAATTTTAACCCTTTTTGTAGCAGGTGTTTCTACCGCCATAATATGCGGTTTTTCTAATAAAATAGCAGTTTCTCTAATAAAAGACGCCCGTGCAGAAAGCGCCTTAAAAACCCTTTGCATAGGTCTATTTTTTATGGGTGTTTCAAGCTGTTTTAAAGGCTATTTTTTTGGCAGAAGAAAGGCCACAAGTCCTTCTTTGGCGCTCATTTTAGAACAGCTTGTAAGAATAACTTTAATCTTTATTTTTGTACCTAATGCCGCTAAAATTTCACTCTCACACGCCTGTAGTACGGTGCTCTTTTGCGACGGTATTTCAGAAGGTGCATCCTGCTTATATTTGTACATAAGTTATCTTTGTGATAAACGCCATCTAAAGAGTGGCGGAAAAACACTGGGTTTCAGAGAAATTTTAAAGGAAAATTTACACATTTCTTTGCCGATTACTGCAGGTAAATATCTGTCTTCATTTTTACGAACGGTAGAAAATCTTTTGGTGCCGCAGCATCTGGCAAAATACACCTCGTCTTATACCAAAAGTTTAGAGCAGTTTGGCATGATAAAGGGTATGGCTTTGCCCATTTTATTCTTTCCCGCTTCGCTGCTTAATTCCATTACAACACTACTTATTCCCGAAGTGTCCGAAGCAAAGGCACTTGGTAAAACCGCAACGGTGCAAAAGGCGGTTATAAAAAGCTTTAAAATAACCCTTTATTCCGCCTACATAATTGCCGCAATTTTCTTAATGAACGCCCAAAAAATTGGCGTAATTATTTATAAAAGTCAGGAGGTTGGCTTTTTAATAAGGGCACTTTCGCCACTTGTGCCAATTATGTATTTAGACAGTATGGCGGACGGTCTTTTAAAGGGGCTCGACCGCCAAAACAGCACTCTTTTGCACAGCTTTGTTGACTCGATTTTAAGAATCGCCTTAATTTTGTTGTTTGTGCAATTTTTTGGCATGACCGCCTTTTTGGCAATTATGTACTTTAGCAACCTTTTAACCTGCTTTTTGAACGTCAGAAAATTGCTTTCAGATACCGGGGTGCGCTTTGATCTGTCATGCATTGTAATAAAACCACTCATTTTTACGGTAATTTCGGCGGTTTTACCATATATTTTACTGTCTTTTTTGCCAACTGTTTCCGGTGTTTTATATCTCATAATTTTCTCCGCTTTGGCTTGTATAATTTACCTGATTTTGCTTTTTGCGGCAAAGCTTGTTACAAAAGGTCAATTTTTATCTATTTATAAATAAAAAGGTTTAATTTTTTACTATTAAATAGATTATTTTTAGACTTTATTTTGCATTTAAAATGTTATACAATTATTGTGTGAAAATACCTTTAAATTAAAATAGGAGAAGAATTATGAAAAAACTTTTAGCAATGCTACTTGCGCTTGTGATGATATTGGGCGTTTTTGCAGCATGTACCCCACAAAACCCCGCCCCCAATTCAAGCGATGTTATTGATACGGACGACGACTGGGATGATTGGGACGACTTTGAAGATGACTTTAGCGACGACTTTTTTGACGATTTTATAGAAGAAGATGTTCCTAACGCAAATCTAAATCCCGTTCAGCTGCGTGCAAATAACATTCAGATGGGTGAAGATGCTGAATATATTCAAGCCGGTATTATTAAAGACAAGAGCGGTAAGGTTGCAGCAAACAACTACCGTATGAAGAATTTTATTAAAAAATTCCGTGCAAACAAAGACCTTAAGGTAGTTTATTTTGGCGGTGATAACGTAGGCGTTGACGGTGGCTTTACCGACAGATTTACCTCTTGGCTTGATAGCGAATCAACCGGTTTTATTTCATCCTATGAAGCTTCTTTCCCAGGCATTACATCTACAGACGCTGTTTTCAGAGTAAAGCACGACGTTATCGACCAAAAGCCAGACCTAGTATTTTTAGATTTTGCTGTTCAAGACGCTTTTGAAGGCAGCGCAAAAACAAGAGCTCCTATTTTTGAAAATATTGTAAGAAGAATTTTAGCAGAAACAGATGCCGCTTTGGTTATTATTTCTAACGCAGCAGCAGAAGTTAACACCTATAGACAAAACAACTCTAACCCCGATCCTATGGCTACCGCAGGTGAGTATCATAAGGCAATTGCGGAATTCTATGGCGTACCTTTTATTGATTTCCACAACGCTACTTGGGACGTTGTTTCTCTATTGGTTGACAAACGTCCTTACGGACAAATTCCTGTTTGCTACTGGCCCGTATTCGGTACCAGCAACACCGACCTTACCGACGTTGGCCATAAAAATCTTAGCGAAATGATGAAGGCTTTAATTACAAACATTGAAGCTGAAAAGACCACAGACACCGCAAAAACTCTTGGCGCAACAACCAACACCGCTACATATCTTTACAAAGATAACGGTTATATGACCTATGACTATATTGACGCTATGGATATTTATCTATCTACCAGCGTTTATGATAAAAAGCTTCCTGCACATGATGCCGGTTATTCAATGGAAAACTATAAGGGCTCTATTTCTAAATGGTCAAAAGCTTCTGACTATAACGGTACCCGTCAGTTCTTCCAGGCATTCCGTCCTTTGCTTGAAGAAAGCACAGACGAAGTTAAGGTTAGTGCACCCCTAATCTTTAACATTCCTGAAGTAACAAAAGAAAACGAAGCTTATTTACACGTTGCATACGAACAAACAACAAGCGGTAACAGCACCATTCCTTTCTCACTTTACAGATATACCTGCTATGATAAGAATGGCAAAATTATCGGCGGTGTCGGTAAGCAGGTTGCTTCTCCAAAATTATGGAAAGAAACCCCTGTAAACTGGGCATATGACGGTGAACGCATTAAATTAAAAGAAGGTACCGTTAGAGTTACCTTTGAAATCTATGCAAGAGCCGGTTATATAAGAGTATATGGTATTGGCAGAACCCAAACTATGAGCGGTAAGCTTGATCCATATACAGTAAAATAATATCATTAAAACCTGTCGAAAAAATTCGGCGGGTTTTTTCTTGCAATAAAACATTCGGTGTGTTATAGTAATAAAAAAGCGCCCACGCTTTTTAAAAGGAGTTTTTTTATGGCAAACATCTGGCACAATATTTCACCAAAAAGAATTAAGCCTGAAGATTTTATCTGTGTTATTGAAATTTCTAAAGGCAGCAAAAAGAAATATGAATTAGATAAAGAAACCGGCTTTATTATGCTTGACCGTATTTTATATACTTCAACCCGTTACCCCGCAAATTACGGTTTTATTCCAAGAACCTACGGTGACGATAACGACCCATTGGACGTTTTGCTTTTATGCAGTGAAAAGCTAGAGCCCATGACGCTTGTACGCGCCTACCCAATCGGTGTTATTACAATGATAGACAATGGTCGTAACGACGAAAAGATTATTGCAATTCCTTTTTCAGATCCTAACTACAACTGTTACAAAGATATTGACGATCTGCCAAAGCATATTTTTGACGAAATGCGCCACTTCTTTGGAGTTTATAAAAATCTTGAAAACAAAGAAACAGCGGTTGACGACGTAAGAGACCGTAAAGCCGCACTAGAGGTTATTGCAGAATCTATTGAAAATTATAAAATTAACTTTTGCTAAAATATAAAGGTCTGAGCATTGTGCTCAGACCTTTTGTTTTTTACATTTTTTCGATAATTTTCTTATATAGCTTATCAATCACCGAAAAGTCCATTGCAGAAACGTATATTTTTTCGAGTTCGTCGTGCAGTTCTTTGGATTTTGCAATTTCTTTTGTTGCCATTTTAATTAAGGCAGATGCCTGATTAATTTCGGCTTCTATTGCCTTTAATTCTTCGGTACTCATTGGCAGATAAAAGCCATCTAGCGTTTGCATATTTTCGCCAAAATAGCGGTGCGCATAATTTAAGGTTGTAAAAGCAACGCCATCTGCAAAAATTATATGTTCTAATCTGTCAGGGTTACTTCCACAGGGACAAAGTGTAAAATCCAAGCCGCGATTTTCTGCTTCTTTTGCTATTTTTTTAATTAAATAATGAGCCGCCGCTCCAAAAGGATCGGCAATACCGTAAACCACCTTACAGTCTTTTAAGGTTTCGTCAAAAAATACCGTTTTATTTACAGAAACCGCAGAAAGAAGTCTTATATTATTATCTCCCATTGTCTTTAAAAAACGCCAGAACGGAAGCATTTCTGCCATGGTATAAACTACGTCGTAATTAAGATGCTTTTCTGCCTTTTTAAAGGTTTGTTCCCGTATTATATTTGCCGCTTTTATTATGTTTTGCGCCCGTTTGTGATGGGCGTTTATTTTTTCGTTTAAAGCTTCAATTTTATAAAAATTTTCCTTGAGTTTTTTAGTATTAAAGCCTTCGCCGGTGTTAATTATAATCTCAAACGCTCCGGGCGTTTTGGGTTCTAAAGAGTGCGGGTTGGTGCCATCTATTATAGCCACCTTTTTATTTACCGATAACACCCCGTCTAAAGACATGGGATCCGACGAGCAGTAAAACTTTTCAACCCTGTCATTATCGGCTAAAAAGCGCTCTAAAAATTTTTTCATAAGAGTACTTTTACCGCTGCCCGGGCCCCCTTTTATTATGTATAAAACACCATCTTGCTGCGGTTTTAAAATATTGCCAAAATATGAGTAAAAGCCTTTGCTGGTATTGCTGCCTAAAAAATAGCTGCGTTGATTCATAGTTTTGCTCCTTACAAAAAAATATTACCACTCTACTTTATGAAAAAGAGCAAAATTTGTGCCTTTACATTTACTTCTTTTTTTGCTATACTAAAATGTGTATATATAATTATATTATTTTATTTAATTTTATTATTTATAAAGGGGTGAATTTTATGCTTAAAAAGTTACTTGCGCTTTTCTGCACAGCGGCAATTTTGCTTTCTCTTTCAGGGTGCTCTACCGCAAACCTAAGCGAAGGCGACCTACTTGCTCCGCCAAAACCCGATGGTGAAATGTATGAAATACAAAAAGCACTTGAAGCCGCAGTTAAAAGCAAGGTTAAGCTAAAATACCCTACTTCCGGTGAATACCGTTCGGCCTTTATTGTAAAAGACCTTAATGAAAACGGTGAAGACGACTACTGCATTGCTTTATATGCAGTAGGTGAAGAAAGCTCTCAGAATATTCACATAAACGTTATTAAAAAGACCGACGATAAATGGAACTCATTGCACGACACCTACTACGCCGCTTCTAACGTTGAAATGATTGATTTTTATGATTTTACGGGCGACGGTATTTTAGAAATCATTGTTGGCTTTAACGTTTACTCGGGCGTGGATAAGCAGGTGGCGGTTTATAGCTTAGAAAAGGACAGAATTGTTACACGACTGCTTGAACCGTATGACAGCTTTTTATTTACAGATTTAAATTCTGATAACGAAAAAGAGATTTTTATTTTAAATTTAGATGCCGCATCTTTAAGTTCTACCGCAAAGCTTTATACCTTTAACCAAAATGGTATTACAGAAGAAGGTAACTGCAAGTTAGACGGTACAATTTCTTCTTACTACACACCCATCGAAACAACACTTGCCAATAATCAACCCGCAATTTTTGTTGATGCAATTAAGGGCAAGGGACTTATAACCGAAGTTGTGTTTATAAAAGACGGTAAGCTGTTTGCTCCCTTTATTAACGAGGCATCGGGACAAAACATTTTAACCCAACGCGAAACTTCGGTTTCTGCTAAAGACATTAACGGTGACGGCAGACTTGATATACCAACCTTAAAGCCTATTTCGGGTGTTACGGGTAACGACGTTTCATCGTCTTACATTACAAGCTGGGTTAACTATAACGGAACCGAAATTTTTACCGTTGCCCACACAATTATGAACTATATTGACGGGTACTATTTAACAGTGCCGGAAGAATACGTTACCACCATTGGTATAAACCGACAGACCGATGCCCGTCAGCGCACCTTTTACATTTGGAACTATGAAGAAAATCTTCCCGAAACCGAGCTTTTTACAATTATGGTTGTTACTAAAGACGACTGGGAAAAGATGCCACAATCTAGTGGTTACTTTGAGCTTGATAAGGACGACGCAGGTTACGTATATTTAGGTAAGGTGCATTCCGACGACAAAGGAAAAACCACAGTTACAAAAGAACAGCTAAAAGAAATGTTTAATCTTATTAAGGGGTAAAAATATGAAAAAGATTTTAATTGTTGAAGATGAAGTGCCAATCAGAGAATTTGAAGTTATAAATCTAAAACGCGCAGGCTATGACGTTTTAGAAGCGGGTAGCGGCGAAGAAGCACTTGATATATATTCTTTAAATAACGATATTGATATTGCGCT
>JAZNNZ010000052.1:0-1943 GCA_045580525.1 Acutalibacteraceae bacterium | reverse complement strand
GTATTTTTGCAAGTTTTATTGTGCAACGTCCAGCTAAATTTATATCACAAAAAACAAAAATAAACAAGGGTGCAATTACAATATTTTTAGTAATTTTAACCTATATTTTATTAATTGGACTAATTGGCGTTATTTCTTACTTGCTTTATATTGGAATTTCGGCTTTTATTAAGACAGATCTTCCCTCTTATTTGCCAACAATTAAATCTGCTTTTGAAGGCCTAAATATTTGGTTTACCACTACATTTAAAGATTTACCGCAAGAAATTATAACTTCTTTGCAGTCTTTACCAGACACCTTAATTGGTAAAGTGGCAGAAATTGGCGGCGGCTTTGCGGCAGAGCTTAGCTTAAACATTGCCAAAAACACACCAAGCATGATAATTACAATTATTGTAACTATAGTTGCAAGTTGTTATATTGCCTTAGATTATGACAGAGTGATTGCCTTTTTAAAGGCGCAACTAAGCCAACGTGCATTAGATATTATAACCGATATAAGAGAACTATTTACTAAAAACATTTTTAAAATGGTACGCGGTTATCTTATTTTAATGGTAATTACATTTTTAGAGCTATGTGTATTTATTGCAATACTTGGTTATAAAAACTTTGCCACAATTGCGGCGATTATTGCTGTTGTTGACGTTTTGCCTGTTTTGGGTGTTGGTACAATTGTAATACCGTGGTCACTTATTTCTCTTCTTACAGGCAACTACTTTGCAGCAATAATTTTAATTCTTTCTTATATTGTTATAGCAATAGTAAGAAACTTTTTAGAACCCAGAATTGTGGGACATCAGATTGGTTTAAATCCACTTGTAATGCTTGTTGCACTATTTGTGGGATTACGTTTAATGGGTTTTGCCGGTATGTTCTTAGTGCCACTTACAATGCTGACTATTGTTGAACTACACAAAAAGGGCAAAATTCAAATTTGGTACACCCCAACCCAAAAGGAGAATAAATAATGAAAACTAAAGTAGCTATTATAGGTTATGGTAATTTAGGTAAAGGTGTAGAAATTGGCCTAAAAAGCACCGAAGATATGGAGCTTTTTGGCGTATTTACACGCAGACCAAAAGAAACCGTTAAAACCTTAACCGATGCAACGGTTTATAATATGGACGAAATTGAAAAATATAAAAACGATATAGACGTTGCTATTATTTGTTCGGGTAGCGCTAACGATTTACCCAAACAGACACCCCATTTTGCTAAACTTTTTAACGTTGTGGACAGCTTTGACACACACGCTAAAATAAATGAACATTTTGACAACGTTGATGTCTCTTGCAAAAAGAGTGGTAAAATTGGCATTATTTCTGTTGGTTGGGACCCCGGTATGTTTTCACTTGCAAGACTTTATAGCGGTGCAATTTTGCCAAACGGTAACGATTACACATTTTGGGGTAAAGGCGTAAGCCAAGGACACAGCGATGCTGTAAGAAATATTGATGGTGTTATTGATGCAAGACAATACACTATTCCGGTAGAAGAAGCCTTAAATAAGGTTAGAAATGGTGAAAACCCGGTTCTTACAACAAGAGAAAAACATACAAGACTTGTTTACGTTGTTGCAAAAGAAGATGCTGACAAAACAAAAATTGAAGAACAAATTGTTACAATGCCAAACTATTTTGCAGACTACGACACAACCGTTAAATTTATAACTATGGAAGAAATGAAAAAAGACCACAGCGGTTTACCGCACGGTGGTGTTGTTATAAGGAGTGGCAAAACCGGTTTAGATAAAGAGAATAATCATATTATTGAATACAAATTAACACTAGATTCTAATCCGCAATTTACTTCAAGCGTACTTATTGCCTTTGCACGTGCGGCGGTTAGAATGAACAAAGAAGGCTTAAGCGGCTGTAAAACTGTATTTGATATTCCACCAAGCTACTTACACAGCACATCAAACGAAGAACTAAGAAAAC
>JAZNNZ010000051.1:0-3936 GCA_045580525.1 Acutalibacteraceae bacterium | reverse complement strand
AAGCATGTTGTTGAACAAGACGAAAAAGAACAAGGTTTACGTAAAATTCTGAACTTCGGTCACACCTTAGGACACGGTATTGAAAGTGAATTAGAGCATAAAGGCTTTTATCACGGTGAATGTGTTGCAATGGGAATGCTTCCTATGTGTGATGATTCACTAAAAAATAGGGTAGCGCAGGTTTTAAACAAGCTTGGTTTAAAAACAAAAGCTCAATTTGACAAAGAAGCCGCAGTTAATGCAATAAAGCACGATAAAAAGAGTGCGCAAAACAGTATATCTGTTATAAAGGTTAAAGAAATAGGTTCTTATATTTTTGAAGAAAATACTATAGATGAACTTTCAGAAAAGCTTGATGAAATTTTAGCTTAAGGAGTTATTTATGAAAAATACGTTTGGAAACAATATTTCAGTAACACTTTTTGGTGAGAGTCACGGAGAGGCAATTGGTGCTGTTTTAGATGGTCTTGCTCCGGGTGTAACTATAGACGAAGAATATATAAAGCATAAGCTTAATTTAAGAAGACCAAGAGGTAAAATTTCAACTGCTCGTTGCGAACAAGATGGCTTTAAAATCTTAAGCGGCGTTTTTAATGGAAGGTCAACCGGCACTCCAATCTGTATAATTATTGAAAACAGCGATGTTAAAAGTGAAGCATATAAAAGTATAATTGGAATAGCACGTCCGGGTCATGCTGATTATACCGCTCACGAAAAATATGCAGGTTTCGAAGATTATCGTGGAGGCGGTCATTTTAGCGGTAGAATAACAGCTGCACTTGTTGCTGTTGGTGCTATTGTGCAACAAGCATTGGAAACTAAAGGTGTTTTTATTGGAACGCACATTAAAGAATGCGCTAATATTAAAGATGCCGAGTTTTCTAATTTTGAAGAAGAAATTGCCAAATTAAATGATTTAGAATTTGCTGTTATAGATAAAAATAAAGAAGCTGAAATGGTTCGAGAAATTGAAAAAGCCGCAAACGATAAAGACAGTGTTGGTGGTATTTTAGAAACCGCAGTAATTGGTATGCCAACAGGGGTTGGAGAGCCTTGGTTTGATACCGTTGAAGGTAATTTAGCCCATGTTCTTTTTAGTGTTCCCGCAATAAAAGGTGTAGAATTCGGCGCTGGCTTTAATATGGCAGGTATGCGTGGAAGTGAAGCTAACGATTCTTTTTACGTAGATAACGATGTTATTAAAACAAGCACCAATAACAACGGTGGCATTAATGGCGGTATTACAAATGGTATGCCCATCATTTTCCGTTGTGTTGTAAAGCCTACACCCTCAATAAGTAAAGAACAAAAAACTGTTGCTATGAACAAAAAAGAAAATGTTATATTATCAACAACCGGCAGACACGACCCCGCAATTGTTCATAGAGCAAGGGTTGTTGTAGATAGCGTAACCGCTATTTGTTTAGCTGACTTATTAGTAACAAAATACGGGACCGATTTTTTAAGGAATGATAATTAATGGAATACGGACTTTTTGGTGAACATTTACCGCATAGTTTTTCAAAAATTATTCACGAAAAACTTGGGTTTTACAAATATGATTTAAACGAACAAACATTAGAAGGCTTTAAAGAGATAGTGAAAAATAAAGATTTTAAAGCTGCTAATGTAACAATTCCATATAAAGAAACGGTAATTCCGTTTTGTGATGTCATTGATGAACACGCTCAAAAAATAGGAGCTGTTAATACCATAGTTAACCGAAACGGTGTAATCTATGGATATAATACAGATTTCTATGGCCTTAAATTAATGGTTTTAAAAAACCAAATCGAAATAAACAACAAAAAAGTTTTAATTTTAGGTAATGGCGGTGCATCTAAAGCGGCATATGCAGTAGCTTTAGATTTAGGCGCTAAGGAAATAATTAAGTCTGATTTTAAATCGGGTGATGGAGTCGTTAGCTATGATAAAATCGCTGTATTACATAATGATGCAGAAATAATTATTAACACCACTCCCGTTGGTATGTTTCCAAATAATGACGCCTGTCTTATTAATTTAGATGACTTTAAAAATGTTGAAGGAGTTATAGACGTAATTTATAATCCCATAAACACAAAACTTGTAATAGATGCAAAAAAACGCGGCATTAAAGCTACTGGCGGCTTATATATGCTTGTAGGACAAGCTGTAAAAGCGGCAGATATATTTTTAGACAGAACAGATATTATAAATAAGCTTGATGATATTTATAATGAACTTCTTTTAGAAAAAACAAACATAGTTTTAATTGGTATGCCCGCAAGTGGTAAATCTACAATTTCAAAGGAACTTGCTAATATTACAGGTCGCAAACGTGTAGATATCGATTCTATGATTGTTGAAAAACATGGTGTCATTTCTGAAATCTTTAAAAATTATGGAGAAGAGCATTTCAGAAATTTAGAAACTAACGCTGTTTTAGAAGCCGCAAAGCTTAATGGTGCAATCATTGCTACAGGCGGTGGCGCAATTTTAAAACAAGAAAATGTTGACGCTTTAAAACAAAACGGAAAACTTTACTTTTTAGATCGTCCCTTAGAAGAATTAATTCCCACAGATGATAGACCGCTATCATCAAACAAAGAACAAATTACAAAGGTTTATAACGAAAGAATTAAAATTTATAATTCTGTAGCCGATGAAAAGATTTCAGTAACCGATGATCCTTCATTTGCTACTAATCAAATTATAAACATACACAAATAAGAAGGTAAAATATGCGTGTAGCAATTAACAAATCTAATATATGTGGCAGTGTTACAGCACCACCATCAAAAAGTATGGCTCATAGACTTTTGATATGCGCCGGGCTTTCTGGTGGTGTTTGTAGGGTTGAAAATGTTGCATATTCTGATGATGTTCTTGCTACAATTGATTGCCTGGATGCGCTTGGCGTTAAGTGCGAAACACATAGCGATTATGTTACAGTTTACGGAATAAATATTTTTAATTCAAGCGTTACAAAACCGTTGATGTGTAATGAATGTGGCAGTACACTTCGCTTCTTTATTCCAATAGCATTATTATTAAATCAAGAAGTTATTCTTAAAGGAACAAAAAAGCTTATTTCTCGTCCGTTAAACGTTTATGAAAAATTATCAGAAGAAAAGGGCTTTTTGTTTCAAAAAGAAAATGATTATATCAAAATTAAAGGCAAACTTTCTGTTGGTGAATATTCACTTGCCGGAAATATTAGCAGCCAGTTTATTTCAGGCCTTTTGTTTGCGTTATCCGTATTAAATGGTAAAAGTCAAATTAATTTAACTACAGAACTAGAAAGTCGTTCATATATTA
This sequence comes from Acutalibacteraceae bacterium, assembly GCA_045580525.1. GTDB lineage: Bacteria > Bacillota > Clostridia > Oscillospirales > Acutalibacteraceae > UMGS1279. The sequence continues at coordinate 636 of JAZNNZ010000051.1, read as the reverse complement.
ATTTAACAATATCGGCATTAAATAGCTTTGGTATTGACGTATATTTTAAAGATGATAAAACAATTATCATAAATGGTGGCACCTATAAATCTCAAAACCTGGTTGTTGAAGGTGATTATTCTAACGCCGCTTTTTTAGATGCCTTTAATTACATTAATGGTAATGTTTTAGTAAATGGATTAACCGATAATAGCCTTCAAGGAGATAAGGCTTATAAAAGTTATTTTGTCGCACTAAAACAAAAAAACGCAATTTTAGATATTTCAGATTGTCCTGATTTAGGTCCGGTTCTTTTTGCTTTAGCTGCTTATTTGAACGGTGCTACATTTACAGGTACAAAACGCCTTAAAATCAAAGAAAGCGACAGAGCTTCTGCAATGGCATCAGAACTTGCGAAATTTGGCACTAAAGTAGAAATTGAAGAAAATACCGTGAGAATAATAAAAAACGATTTTTATGCCCCTAAAGACGTTTTATGTGGACATAATGACCACCGCATTGTTATGGCGCTTTCTATATTGTTAACAATTACTGGTGGCGAAATAATTGGCGCAGAGGCTGTTAAAAAAAGCTATCCTGATTTTTTTGAAACCCTTAAAGCATTAAATTGTGAGTTGAATATAATTGAAAATTAAA